>JBMYJV010000121.1:0-3926 GCA_049594755.1 Candidatus Poseidoniaceae archaeon | reverse complement strand
ACTTTCTTGGACCTCGACGAATCCTTTGTCGCTCAAACCTTGACCTGCTCCAACAGCGACAGCTTGGTCGTTCCAATCGCACGCATTCATGATTTGGTCGAGCGAATGAACATCGTTGCTTGCTGCAAGCATAGCACGCAGCATTCGACGCTCAGGATTTGTGAGCTCAACCGTACCGGTCATAGCGTTGCGATTGCGCCAAATGGTTTCAATTCACCGCAGCATTATCGTGTGAAATCGTCAGTCTCCATCACGGTCGAACTGTGACAGTAGAGTGTTTAAATCGCGTTGACGCTCCTCAAGTGCTGCACGATCCTTCTTCGAAAGTTCAGCATCCTTGAGTTTCTCAGTGATTTCTTCGATTTCCGCACGGGCACTGAGTCGAGACTCATCGAGTTTCTTGCGTTCTTGGACCATCTTTCGCTTTGCAGAGCGTTGCTTGGTAACCTCTGCTTGTTCGTAGACACTATCGGACAATTCGACAGATGTTGGGAATGGAATGTTGATGTTTTCCTTGCCAAATCGTTCGTCAATGTTGCGCAAGAGCCAGTCACGTGCAACGTATTCATCACTGTAATCTTCGACCCATGTGTACACGCGAAAGACCTTCGCAAAGTCTGCGAGTTCGTGAAGCAGAATTCGTGGTTCTGGCTTGTTGATGACGTATGGGCACTCCTTTGCAAGTTGAAGCAATGTGTACTTGACGTGGTCAATGTCCTCTCGATAATCAACGCCAATATCGAGAACAATCGAGATACGACGTGCAACACCATCGCCGCCACCACGTGCATGGTTGATGACTTTGGACTCAACGAGCGTGTTGTTCGGGATGACAACAAGGCGCTCATCTCGGTCGAGAACCTTCGTTGAGAGGATGCCAACAGAGACGACGGAACCCCATGTCCCCTCAACCTCAATTCGGTCCCCAACCTCAAAGGGTCGGTCGATTGCGAGGAGGAAGGAGTTGACGATGTTTCCGAGTGTCTGTTGAACGGCAAGACCGATGATCAACGAGAAAACAGCAAGTGAAGCGAGAATTCCAAACAATTCGATGCCGAGTTGGTTGAGGGCGAAGTACAAACCTGCAAACCATACGACTGCTCGCAAGAAAAAGACAATGATCGAATTGCTACCAGAGACTGTGACGCTTCCTTGAGAGCTGAATTGATCCATCAATACTGGAATGAGATGCTTGATGGAGACGCTCAAAATCGAAGCGCTGAGGATAACGTAAAACGCTGCAAAGACAGGCTCAGATGATTCATAGAGAGAACTGGACGTCGTCATAATCCATCGAATGGTCAATTGTGCACCGACAGCGAGAATCAATGCATAGGCTCGGTTTGCGAGTGGGCGATGAAGATAATCATCCCAGTCGGCCTCCGTTGAGGTCACAAAACGCCACCAAGGACGAATAACTGCGTACTTGGCAAGCACGAGCGAAAACAGAGTAAGCCCAATTGCGATCGCCAAACGAATGTAATCGTTGAGTGCATTGATATCATCGAGGTACTGTTGATAGTCCATGGTAACCCTTAACGAAATCCGGCGTGCCCGAATATAAAAGGGTACCACCTATTACCCAGTCGTCTGGTTTAAATCGTTCTCAACAATATTACAGCGTTGTTTCAACAAACAACAGACAATATGAAAGAGTCCAAGCAAATCGGTGTGCCATGGAACACCGAAATTCGCTCAACATCATTAATTCAAGTTTCCTCATCGGAATGCCACTCCTAGCCCTTGTGAGCGTCGTTTTTTACAGTCTGAAATACGGAATTTCCTGGGTCGAACCACTCATCTTCATCGCATTTTATCTCGCATGTGGTCTTTCAATTACGGCTGGATATCACCGCTTGTTTAGTCATCGAACCCACAAAGCGGCGTGGCCAATGCGTTTGTTCTATGCTCTGTTTGGTGCAGCAGCCTTCCAGAATTCAGCCATCAAATGGTGCAGTGACCACCGACGTCATCACCTCAAGACCGACGAAGAAGAAGATCCTTACACAGTCAAGAAAGGGTTCATGTGGGCACACATGGGCTGGGTCATGGTCGATCAGGGCGAGGAAATCGTTGAACACGTTGAAGACCTACAAGCTGACAAAATCCTCGCTTGGCAAGATCGCCACATCTTCCTCATCGGATTCTTGGTCGGAATCGTCTTGCCCGGTGCAGTCGGATATCTTGCACTTGGCGGAATGCATGGCTTCCTTGGAGGTATGATCTACGGTGGTTTCCTTCGCGTTGTCATCGTCCATCACGCCACCTTCCTCATCAATTCAGCTGCGCATACTTGGGGGACACAACCTTACTCAACAGCGAACACCTCCCGTGATTCACCGATTCTCTCTTTCCTCACTTTTGGAGAGGGGTACCACAACTTCCACCACACCTTCCAAGCTGATTATCGCAATGGACACAAGTGGTACCATTGGGACCCATCAAAGTGGTGGATAAAGGTTGCATCGTGGTTCGGTATGACCAAAGATCTGCACAAGATTCCAAAGAAATCGATTGAGTCTCAAAAGATGAAGACAGCGTTCGAACAATCATCTGGAGACGAGGGTGTTCCAAGCGAGGTTCAAGCCAAACTCACCCAATGCGTTCAACAACTCCGAAAAGGCTTCACCGATTTGATGAAGCGGAGAGAGGAATACAAACTTGCGAAGATGGAACGAAAGAGAGAGTCGAAAGATGCTTGGAAGCAACGCAAGGAAGCCCACAAGGCACGAATCAAGGCGTGCAAGGAGCAGATTGCTCAGGCTCGAATTGAATTCAAGCAATTGATGCAATCCATCAAACTCAACCAACCGATTGCATCGGTTTGAATCAATAGAGCGGATCAAGTTCTCCATCCGCAACATAGAGACTTGGCCCTGTTGCCAGATAGTAAACAGCGCCACGACCATCTCTCGAATCTGAGGCAGTAGCGTTGGGATTGTCAGCACAGCCATCTGTGCAACCATCAGCAAATGCAACGTAGACACGTCCTTGTCGGTCAATGTGCAAGTCGTTGAAATCGAGCAGGTTACGGTTTGAACCGCCAATGTCTCGGCAATCACCAGAATTCAAACAAATCGAACCGACTTGAACAGGATCATCTGTGACACGATAGGTGTGGAAGGTAGGATTCTCATCGAGAGCGTTCAGACTGAACGTGATGTAGAGGTGATAGGTTGCATTGTTCGGAGCATAATGGGCGTTGCCATTCCAAGGATTCCCGTCAATATCGGATTGATTGAGCATCTCGGTGTTCTCGCTACCAAGGTAGGTGATGGCGATTCGACCAGGGTCGCCTGCATCGGTTTGTGGGAAAACCGTCGAAATCACACCTGCTGGTGAGATACGAATGCTCTCTTGTTCCCATGTTTCGCCGGAATCCGTTGACCTCGACATGTAAACGCCTTCGTCCGCACCGGTCCATACGTGGTATGCATTGGAATCGGTATCGGTAGAAACCTCAGAATTCTTCCGTGGATTTGGTGTTCCAGCGTCACTGCCCATCGTACGCTCAAACCACGAGAAACCGTTGTCTTTCGAGACAATCACGGTTGGTGTTGCTACACGAGGCGTAACGTAGACAGTGCCATCAGGAGCTGTGGAAATCGCTCCATGAAGTCCCCCATTGGTTGTAGCGAGGCCAATGATTTGACCACCAGTGGCAAAGGTCGCACCACCATCAAAACTTGTGAAACAGAAAATACCTGCGAGTTTGTTGTAGCAGTAGTACACGGCTGTCTCGTAAAATCCACTCGTAAATTGTCCGAGGGCTCCATAGCCTGAATCCGTCCAAGGGCCACTTGCCAGTTTGATGTGATCGTTGAGTGGTGTTGTTCCAGAATCGTGCGGGTTGCCCATCCACGTTTGACCATCATCATCGCTCCAACAAATCCACGATGTTTCCAATCCAATCATTTGAACACCGA
>JBMYJV010000120.1:0-3959 GCA_049594755.1 Candidatus Poseidoniaceae archaeon | reverse complement strand
GTTGGTACAGTTTATCACTTAGCGGCACTGCTTTCTGCGACCGGTGAGAAGAATCCAGAGTTGTGTCGAAAGGTCAACGTTGGTGGAACCATCTCCGTGTTCGAAGCAGCGCGAGCGTGTTCGATGCGCGTCTTTACTCCCTCATCCATCGCCGTCTACGGGCCAGATGCACCAAAACATGCTCCTCAAATCACACCACTGAATCCAACAACTGTGTATGGAGAAACCAAAGTCGAAGGGGAACAACTCGCTAAAGAGTACGAAGAGAAATATGGATTGGACATACGAGGCATCCGTTATCCTGGTTTGATTTCGTACAAAGCACCAGCAGGAGGTGGCACGACGGATTATGCAGTGGAAATATTCGATGCTGCGCTGAACGACGGGCATTACGATTGTTTTGTCCGTGCAGATACACGATTGCCCATGCTCTACATGGACGATGCTATCCGTGCAACACTGGTGTTGATGGATGAGCCAAGTGAACATCTTGGTGCATCGAAAGCAGGATACAACATCGATTGTCTTTCGTTTACTGCAGAAGAATTGGCGACAGCCATCGCCAACGAAGTGGATGGATTTACGTTTGATTTCAAACCTGATGTGCGCCAGAATTATGCAGATTCATGGCCAAATTCAATCGATGGTTCGGTCGCCAAAGAGGAATGGAACTGGTCACCACAATTCGATCTCGATGCTATGGTCAAGGCCATGCTCGACGGGCTTTCAAAGAATCAGTGATCGCTTCTCAGTGCAATCATTGTGAAATCCATTTGTAGGTACGGGCGCCTTCGTTGGCTCCGTCTTCACCGATTTCAACAAGAGCAAATTCACCACGAGGAGAGACAACGCTCTCTTCTTGCAGTCCCTTGTGGAGATTTTCGTAGGTGATTTCATCGATGGCGACACGACCTGCAAGGCGTTCAAACAACTGCCAGCCTGCAACGACTTCGCGCCATCGTGGAGCAACCTTGCCTTCGAACACCTTCGCTTTCGCACCAGAACCGTAACCACAGAGGCCAAACAATTCACCTTCAAGTTTTGAGTTGTCCTCCAAATCCGATTCGAAGGTGGACATGAGTGCCAAGAAGATCGAACCGGTGTATTGATTCCCGATCAGACTTGAAGCACGTTGTCCCTTTTCGATGCGTTCTTTGTGGAAATCCATGTATTCAGGTGTCTTGGAGATGGCACGACGATATCCATCCATCTCTTTTTCCCAAGCCATGATGGCTTCAGGATCATCGGATTCAGGCTTTTCTGGTTGTTCGCCAATCTGTTCGATGACGTTAGGCCACATCGGCGTGTTCATGCGATCGTGACGGAACACATCAGGGAACATTCGCTTGGCTTGGAATGCATAAGGAAGGTGCATGATGATTCGAGACCATTGTTCTGTAAACTGCGTATCGAGTTCAGGGTCCCATCGCTTTTGCTTGATGGCTCGCTGACTGAAATTGTGGAACGCTTGTCGAACAGCTTGCTGGTAACATCGATTTGAGAATTGACCATCGAAAACAGGTTCATCTCGGTGGACGCTGACGGATTCTTCACCATGTGCGAAGATTCCGAGACGTCGTACAGTCGACTCAGGAAGATGCTTAACCATGCGCTCGACGATTCCCTTCTTGACCGATTGGCCAGCCTCTTGGGCCAGTGTCATGACATTGGAAATCACGGAACGGATGCTGACGTTTCGTCGTGGCTTGAAGAAATCGTGAACAGGCGTTGTTGAGACTCCCCAGCAATCAGGAACTTCGAGAAGACGAGGGTTTTGACGAATCAACAAGGCGCCTCCACCAGCACCTTGTGTGTATTCTCCACTGGATTCGAGATCGTACTTTGCATTGTCCGAGAAGATGACAATACCAATGCGATCATCTTCTTCGCTCGAGCGAGCAGCCCAGTCAAGTGTGGTGTGGAGTGCATCGACAGCGCCAATGCATGCAAAGGTCATGTCGACGACGTCACAGTTTCGGAAGCAATCCTCACCGAATCGGTCTTGGTACCGTTGTGTGAGCATATCGAGGATGTAGGTTGCGGTAGGCTTTGCACCATCAAGAGCCGACTCTGTTCCGAGATACATTCGTCCTATTTCTCGTGGATCGATGCCATTTCGATCGATCAATCGCATGACGGCCATGGCACCCATTGTTGCCGTATCTTCGTGAACATCGGGAATGGCCATCGCCTTCAAACCGAGTCCTTTGTTCAGTTTTCCGTAGTCTGCTCCACGCATTTCTGCGAAGTCACGCATGTCCATGTACAAGCGTGGAAAGTGAATCGCAATGTCGTCAATCCCAACGTTGACCATGCTTGTCCGGCAATTTTAGCATATTTATATGCTGGTTCTTCATTGAACCCACACAAATCGACTTATCGACGGTCTGGTGCTGTACCATCAAGGCTGGCCTGAACATCATCCGGAACGCTGATTTCCTGTTTTGCCCAAAGTACATCGTCGATGCGAAGAACGGCGATGGTCGCTTCGCTCGCACCCGAAATGGCTTGTTCGAGAACTCGTGCAGGTTCCACGATGTTGGAACTTCGCATGTTCTCAGGTTGGCGAGAAACGACGTTCAAACCAATGCAATCATCGTCTTCTTTGGTCTGAATGGATACGATTTGAAGCAAGGTGTCGATGGAATCCATGCCTGCATTTTCCGCAAGTACACGTGGAATGGTTTCCAACCCATCAGCAAACGCTTCGATGGCGAGTTGTTCTCGGCCAGGGACGGTTTCAGCATATCGACGTAATCGACGAGCTAAGGCGATGTAGGTTGCACCTCCACCTGGAATTAATTGTGGATTTTCCTTCAATCTGCAAGCAACACCAAGTGCATCAGCAAAGCATCGTTCAACTTCTCCGACGACGGTGTCGGTGCTTCCAGTTGCAACAAAGGTTGCACCTCCTTCATCCGTCTCAAGAATCCAATGATCAACGTCGCCCCATCGCTCACATTTGCTCGAAATAAAGACGCCCACATCCTGGTCTTTCGCCTGATGAATCGAAGGCACAAGTCGTGCTCCACATCCCCGTGCGAGAAGTTCAAGGTCGCTCTTTGCAACACGTCGGAATGCTTTGATGCCTGCCTCTGCAAGATGGGCATGCATGCTGTCATCAATCCCTTCTCGGCAGGCTAGCAGCGTCACATCAAGGTCAATGAGCATCTTGACTTGGTCAAGCAGGCGTTGCTGTTCCGCATCTCGGAACGATTGCAGAACGCTCGTGGACGTAACATTTAGTTGAACATCGGTCGAAAGTGAGCGGAGTTCAAGCCCGCCATCGACCAAGAGAACCGACCCTGCTCCGAGAGAAGAAGGCATCTCAACATGTGCTCGTTTCTTTGAAAGGGCAAGACCAGTGATGAGTTTGGATTCTTCAAGCGCAGGGCCACTTCGCGTGATGACTTTGACGCGTGTCGGATCTGCAACCACGTTTCCATCGGATTCCATGGTAATCGCTTCAGCGGCTTCAACAGCACATGCAGAAATGGTCGATTGCATCTTTTGATGGAGCTTACCCGCAAGCGATGTCATCGTTGCAGAGAGTATGTCATCGCTGTTTGCCTTGAATGCGAGGGAATCCAAATGTTCCTTGCAGTATGCTTCTGCCATTCGATAGCCACGAGCAATCGTTGCAGGATGAACGCCTTGAACGACGAGATGCCATGCGTTTTGCAACCATTCAGCAGCTAGGAGGACCGTCGAAGTTGTTCCATCGCGAACGGTTTGATCTTGTGCAGCACTGGCAGCGATGAGCATGTGCGCAATCGGATGCTCAACCTTTGCAGATTCAAGAACGGTGATTCCATCGTTCGTGACCATGCTGCGTCCTTCATCATCGACGAGCAGTTTGTCAAGACCTTTTGGTCCAAGGGTTGAGCGTACTGCTCCTGCGAGGGCCATAGCAGCCTGGATGTTCTTGCGAAGAGCATCCCGTCCTGTCGTACGGTCCG
>JBMYJV010000119.1:270-3965 GCA_049594755.1 Candidatus Poseidoniaceae archaeon | reverse complement strand
CGGATGAGTGTCCATTCCAGTTCGGAGTTGCTGACGGTACGGATGGTGTTGGTTGTCCTTTGGTCAATACCGATGATGGCGACGGTGATGGCGTCTACGATGACGTCGACTCGTGTCCAGGAACATCCGTGTTCGAAACGGTCGATTCCAACGGTTGCGCTGACTCACAGCTCGATGATGATTCGGATGGTGTCTCAAACGCCAACGATGTTTGTCCAGAAACAAGCACAGGCTCAACGGTAGACTCGGACGGCTGCAGTGATGAGCAACTCGTGCAAGACAGCGACGACGATGGTGTCTATGACATCAATGACCTTTGTCCTAATTCAACCTTGATTGTTGATTCCAACGGGTGCGACGAAAACCAACGTGATTCGGATGGCGATGGTGTAAGCGACGGCTCTGATGACTGTCCAGATACAGAGGCAGGATTCCCTGTTGATTCTGATGGCTGTATCGATGAGGATGCTCTCGACCAAGATCTCGATGGCGATGGCTATCTCGGTGATTACACGTTTGATATCGATGATGAAACTGGACTTCGTATCAATGAACAAGGCGATGCGTTCCCTCTCGATGGGACGCAATGGGCTGACCAAGACGGTGATGGGTTTGGAGATAATCCACTCGGAAACAATGCCGATTTCTGTCCAACAGAGTACGGCACCTCGTATCTCGATCCTCTCGAGATCGGATGTGAGGACGATGGTGACGGTTGGGCTGACAACTGGGGTCGAGATAAGTTCCCTGGCGATGCGACGCAGTGGGATGACTCGGATGGCGATGGTTACGGGGACAACTGGGGCGATCCTAGTTGGAACGCTTCAAGGGATTCAGATCGGCCAGGAATCTTCGTAGAGGGCGCTTCATCGCCCGACAAATGCCCAAATTCCCCAACAACCAACGTCGATGATGAAGGCTGCTCAAAGAGTGAGCGAGATACCGACCAAGATGGTGTCAACGATTTGCTTGACAATTGTCCAGAACAACCGAAAGGACCTGATGGCTACGACGATGGATGTCCACTACCAGTTTCAGAAACCGATGAGGGAGAGACGATGATTCTTGGAATGACGTTGCCTGTGTTTGGTGGCGTTCTTGCAGGAGGAATCGTTGTTTTGCTTCTCTTGACGATGGTGATTGGACGACTTCGAAACCGTGGTTATGACTTCGATGATGATGAAGATGACGAAGATGACGATGATTTCTTCGATGATGATGACGATGATTTCTTCTCCTCGTTCCAAAGCAAACCAATGCCGAGCCGTTCAACGCCTGCACCTCGAAGTCAACCTTCCCCCGGAGGTCCTTCTGGAGGACCGCCTCCATCGAGAGGCCCCTCCGGACCCAAGCGAGGGCCACCCGGTGGGTCAAGAGCCTCCTCGGCCGGTCCTGCCAGTCGAGGGCCGCCTGGAAAAGCACAACCCTCTCCTGCATCCAATTCTGCTCGCAGAACGTCTGTTTCGAAGGCAGATGAGCCCGAACCGAATGAGGCTGCAAGTCCACAAAAGAAGGTCCGACGTGCACGAATCGAGGTTGACATGTCCCTCTTCGAAGACTGGCAAGCCGACGATCGTGATGCTGCTGTTGAATGGGTGGTCGGTGAACTTGGAGAGGGTGAGCAAGAGCGCACTCTCTTGATGCAACTTCAAGGCACAGGTTGGTCTGCTCAACAATCAAGAGCCATTTACGATATGGCCCGAAACCAACAATAGAGGATAAACAGCAACCTCAAAAACAACACGTGATTGGCGAAATCAGGAGCAAGAGATATGTCTGAAGGTGTACCAGAAGGAGCTTCTCTTCCTGATGGTATCGAGGTCGATGATACAGCCGCTTACTTCGGTGTTGTAGATTCATCCGATGTCCTTCAACAGATGATGTCGATGGATTCGAAAAAAGCATTGTCAAAAGCGCTGGAGCATCTGGCTGACATCATTCTTCGTCCGGGTGAATTCGATTTTGAGGCTGCGAGCGAACGGTTGCAGTGTGAAGGTGGAGAGATTTACTTCTTGATTTTTGGACATCTGAACCTTATGGCCCTTCCTGACCCCTTGCTCCAATTTGCCGGTCAACCCGATTCGACAGGTGCAGCGAATACAGCACACCCACTCGCTACAGAGGATGTTGTCCAAACACTCACGCCTTTGTTTGACCCAATGCAGTTCCTGAAAATCCTTGCCATCGCTTATGCGACGGGTGGAACCACAGAGGTCGAGCGATACATGCAATCAATCGAATCCATCATGGCAGCACCTTCGGACAATGTGGAGAAGATGCAGACGATAGCTGAAGAACTCAAATCATCACTCGACGTTGCGGGACATGCACTCCCTATGCCGCTTTTTGCAAGCGATCAGGCACAACCTGCAGAGATCGAGATGGGCACAATCATTGAGCGAAGAGAGCCTGAACCTGCACCTGCTCCGGCCGAACCTGAAGTCATTTCACAACCAGAACCAACACTAGAGGTTGCGGCTCCGGAACCTGAAGTTGAATCGGTACCTCTGCCAACAGAGTCCGTCCCTCTTCCAGCGGTCGATTCGGTCCCACTACCAAGCCAAGATGAGCCAGTTGAGGAAACTGGATTCAAGAATGAAGTCGAGGTTGATCATGCGGCGCAAGACGCCTTTGCAGGCGCATTTGGTTCCCAACTTGTACCTGAACCCGAGGTTGTTCCAGAACCTGTTGAGGAAGTCATTCCAGAGCCTGTTGAGCCAATTGTGAGCGAATCACAACCCGTCGTTGAAGAACAACCAGAGGAGGAATGGGTCAGCGATGCTGAACGCTTCATTGCTGCAGATGTTGATGATTCAGGTAGCCTCTCAGTCGAAGAACTTGCAGTTGCTGCAAACGTGACCATCGAGGAAGCCGAAGAGTTGCACACTGCAGCAGACACGGACGGCGATGGTGAAGTTTCTCTTTCCGAATTCGTTTCATCTGAAGCGGCTCAAAAAATGTCATCGCTTCCTCGTCCAGTTGCTCCAGTTCGAAGGCCAATTCAATCACAGAAGCCTACCCAACAGCAGCCTACCCGGCAGCAGCCAACTTCCCCGGGTGTCGCTGCTCCTCAAATGGGCTGGCAACAACCGCTTCCTCAACAGCAGCCGATGCGTCAACCAATGCAACAGCCAATGATGCCTCAGCAACAGACCATGAACATCCAGCCAACGATTCGTTCAGGCATTCATTGTCGTGGATGTGGGATTGGTCTCGATCCGAATTGGCGCTTCTGTCCAATCTGTGGGAACATGAACATGAGTGCGCATCGCTAATTCTCATCAGCCTTGAACACACCAGCTTCTGTCAAACAGGAGTCATCCAACCAAACACTCGGTTCTGCGAGGACACCTGAAACGTGTATCCCTGCATGAGAGGTTCCACCAAGACCAGTGTTGTCTCCAATCGAGAAGTAGCAACTGCCCATACGCTTCTCATCTTCGAGAACGTTTCCTACAAGTCGAGCACTTGGATTCATCCCAAACCCAAATTCGGCCACTGTCCAGACACTTTCTCGGTCTTTTGTTTTGAGTTTCTTTGCAACTTCTCCGTACGATTGACGAATCGTTGCAGCAAGAGTTCCACCTTTCACATCGACAACGGTTCCATCCTCCACGATGAACTCCACAGGCTCATCGATGAGCGTCGAATCCCAAGACCCATCGATAACGATGGTTCCATTCATGGTTCCTTCT
>JBMYJV010000119.1:0-260 GCA_049594755.1 Candidatus Poseidoniaceae archaeon | reverse complement strand
TTCACTTCGAAGGTAACATCGGTCCCGGACTCGGATTTGACATTGATGATTCGTCGTCGCCTCAAAAAGTTGGCAATGTTGGAAATTCGCCGCTTCACATCTTGGAAATCCGCTGTCATTCCACCTTCTGTGTACAATTCAAAGGTCATTCCTGGCATTGTAGCAATTCGAGCACCATCCTTCAATGCTTGACGTGCGGCTCTTGTGTGGGTAAGGGAATACTTGGTCGCTGCAATAACGACTTGTTGTTGTCTCATCAA
>JBMYJV010000118.1:0-3993 GCA_049594755.1 Candidatus Poseidoniaceae archaeon | reverse complement strand
CTGATTCAGAACCGTCACCGCGAGGGTTTCAAGTGTGGGAAGCAACTGGGTTGAATGATAGCATGTCGTCCAAACGTCGTCAACGCTCAGCCATTGTTGCGATTTTCCTTCTCATGATGCCTTTGATGCTTACCTCGGTGTCATCGACTGTGGCAACATCGTTCGAAGAGAATGAATCTGGAAACACTCCGGAGGGTATTTGGAGCGATGATTATGCCAATCATGTTCACCCATGGGGCGGCGACGACCGTGCTCAATTCAAGCAGTATCACGATTACGACAGCATGCGACAGCGAATGCTCCAACTCGCAGAACAGTCCTATTCCTATCAAGGACAGGATGTGGAAATCATGTCCTTCCATGAAGGATTGAACGGTGGCATCAATGCACGTGGCGTTGAGATGACGGCTGACAGCTACAAGGGTCACCACTACAGCCATCCCTCGCCGTGGATGAAAATCACCGGTGGTGGCGAAGACCTTGAGGGAGTCTATGGCGGAGAATGCAACGATTTCGTCGGTGACTGTGGCAACTACGAAGACATACCGGATGTCCAAATGGTTGGGAATTTCCATGCCCGAGAATGGATGTCGTATGAGGTTCCTATGATGTTCCTCGAAATGCTTGCCCATTACTACGGATCTGTTGGCGTCGATAACGACGGTGATGGATTAATTGACGAAGATCCTTGGGGCGATTCGAATGGTGATGGGGTTCTCGATGACGATGGCGATTGTCTGTCTCTTGCAGCCGAATACCAAGACTCGAATGGCGATGGAAACCCATGCGGCCCGGGTGATCTCGGTGTCGATGAAGACTTCTCGGAACAGCAACTCACGGACCTCGTGAACACCCGTGAAATCTACCTCGTACCGATGCTCAACGTTGACGGAAACCGATACGATCGAGAAGAATTCTGTGGTGAGAATGCATGGGAAACCTGCCCGACCGGTGGATGGAGAAAGAATCTACGAAACAACGGACCACAACCACTTCCTGACTTCAACGAGCAGGTTGACGAAGATTGCGATGGCGTTGATCTCAACCGAAACTTCCAGTATGAATGGGGCTGGCCGTTGGGCGCCACAGTTCCACTTGTTCCTGGAACATGCACCCCTGCTGAAGACGAGCGGGCTGGAATTACGAACAACGATGTCTACACAGGGCCGTACGACACCACTGACAACGATGGAGACGGACTGGTCAACGAAGACAACGTTGATGGCGAAGACGACGACAACGATGGTCGCTTGGACGAGGACTGGGCTGGTGGAAACAGCGAGCCTGAAACCCTCTTCGTACAAGATTTGACCGAAATGAACGACGATGACAACAACCTTGCTTCAGACTTCAAAATGACGCTCTCATGGCACTCCTTTTCCGAGCTTGTTCTCTATCCATGGGGACACTGCACAGGTTGCGAGACACCGGATCATCAGCAGTTGATCTATCACGGTGACCAAATGGCTGAAATGACCGATTATACCAATATGCAGAGCAGCGATTTGTACCCGACAACTGGCGATTACTGCGACTGGCAGTACGGTGTCCACGATGCGTTCTGTTACACAATGGAGATTGGAACGGCCTTCCACCAACGCCCAGAGGATGTGAACCACATTGCTGTGCGAAATGTTGGTGTTCCGTTCTATGTCCTTGAGATTGCAGACAACCCACGAGAACGAGCGAACCTCGCCATGGAGAACATTTCCCAACAGAATTACCTCGTTACTCCAACAGACGTCGACGTCCCCGAATCTGGAGACATTCCAATCGATGTTTGTGTCTCAAATCAGTTCCCGTACAGTGAAGCCAACAGTTACGTCAAGTATCGTATGGTCAAACCAAGTCGACTACAGTCCGATTACGGACCTCGGGAATGGGCAATGACTTCTTGGGAGTCCATTGCCATCGAGCGTGTGGATGAAGCCTGCACAACGGCTGAAGGAAACGGCACAATCCTTCGTGCAGAGATTCCAGTATCTGAATCGTCAACAGGAAAATTGCATTACAAAGCACTGATTTCAACCTTGAGTGGTTCTGAGGCGATCTATCCAGCGGACGGTTCGTACTACGAACTCGGAATCGAGTATCGAGCAGCCTATGGCAGCCTATCTGGCTCATTGTTCCTCTTCGTCATCATCGCTGGTACCGTATGGGGTGGCCTCGGAGCCTGTTTACGGTTGATGCTTGTTGACGAACAAACTCTCGATGCAGAGGTTGTCTGAGGCGATTGTTATGGGACAAAGTGATCAGTTTTCAGGCCGTCTCGGCCTTATTTTCGCTTCTATTGGAGCAGCTATCGGTACTGGAAACATTTGGCGTTTCCCGAGAATGGTCGGAGCGAACGGTGGAGGGACCTTCCTCATTCCTTGGGTCATTTTCCTCTTTGTTTGGTCGATTCCGCTTGTCATTGCTGAATTTGCAATGGGTAAGCGATCTCGGACAGGTACTGTAGGAACATTCCGAATCTTTGCCGGGAAGAAATTCGCTTGGATGGGGTTGTGGACCGCTTGGATTTCCACTGCGATTGGCTTCTATTACGCCATCGTTGCTGGTTGGTGTCTCAAATATTTCCAACTCGGAATATCCGGTGGATTGACTGGTGAAGGCGTTGATACAACTGAAGTTTGGAACACGTTCTTACAAAATCCTTTGCAGGTCATCGCTTTCCAGTTCCTCGTTATCGCGATTACACTCCTTGCGATTTGGAAAGGTGCAAAAGCCATTGAGAAGGTCAATGTCATTTTGATGACCTCTCTGTTCGTTCTCTTGTTTATGACCCTCGGTCTCTCCTTGTGGATGGACCTCTCCGATGGAAGCCTCGATGGGGCGCTCTTCATGTTCACCGTCGATCCTGCTATGCTGTCTGAACCGGAAGTTTGGATCAATGGATTGTCGCAATCAGCATGGTCCTGCTCTGCAGGTATGGGTATGGCCATTACATACGCTGTCTACATGCGCAAAGACGAGGATACCGTCCTTAACGCGTTCACAATGGGCTTTGCCAACAACAGCATTTCCATCATTGCAGGACTTGCTGTTCTCTCTGCTATCTTTGCAGTCAGTGCTGACCCTCTTGCAACCGTCACCAACGGTTCCTCTGCCATTACCTTCCTCGCATTGCCAGAAGTCTTTGCACAAGCGCCTGGCGGTGCTGTAGGAGCCTTTGTCATGATGTCAGGGTTCTTCCTTGCCTTGTCCTTCGCAGCCATCACTTCGATGATTTCAACGGTCGAATTGTGTGTCCGTAACTTCGTTGACCATGGCTATGACCGACAACGGTCAGTGCTCATCACGTCGATTGCTATCTTCTTCTTCGGATTGCCATCTGCAGTCATGTGGGTCAAACTCGATGCAGCAGGTGTTGCGTTCCCTGAATTCCTTGAAGTTCAAGATCACATATGGGGCTATGGATTGATGTTCAGTGGACTGTTTATCGCCTTCTCCATCTGGAAATATGGTTACATCAAGTGGAAGAAGGAAGTCGAACTTGGTAAGGCAGCACCAGGCTTCTATGGCTACCTCGGCGTCGGAGTATCCGCTTTCCGTGACGATTACATCAACACTGGTGACAACGACCTCGAAGTTGGTCGATGGTGGGATTTGTGTCTCTATCTTGCCTTCCCGATTCTTTTCAGCGTCCTGATGCTTTCGTACTTTGGAGATATGATTGCCAATACGGAAGATGTCTGGAATCCAGCAAATCCGAAGGGGCTGGGAATCATTCTCGCATTTTGGTCTGTTGTTGCAATCGTCTTCATTTCACTCAACAAGTTCCTGATTGCTCGACCGTTGTACCGTAACGTTCCAGAAGGAGCAGAAGCCGATATCTCATTGCTCCCAGGTGGCGACGATCCACTCGTCACTGTTCTTGGTGCGGATGCTCCGATGGCTGAACTCGTCGCTGAAACCGTTGATTGACGAAGGTGATTGCTGATGGAACCACTCGTTCGGTGGTTGTTGGGAGGATTTGTTGTATCCCTCCTGTTC
>JBMYJV010000117.1:336-4007 GCA_049594755.1 Candidatus Poseidoniaceae archaeon | reverse complement strand
ACATCGATGGAAGTACGATATTCTGCCGTCTTTGAGCGTGCTCGAAGAACATCTCGGAAGCCGAAGAACCATCCAAGAACAGGGATAAGATAACGCAGTTTGTGGAAGGCTCGAGGTCCGAAATGATGCAATTCAAGCAATGTGCCATTGTCGTGTACGATGGCGATTCGGAACGCACGTTGTCCGAGGGATCGGCCATATGCACGGCCTGTGTATTTCCAATACAACCACAACGAACCAAAGAAAAGTGCCCACGTTACGAGGAATGTTGCAGCATATCGAGCACCCTCTGTGAGATAATTCCAACTGATGAGAATTTCAAGGAACGTGAATCGAGTCATCACCTGGAGAAGGAGGGACATGGCGATAACGTCGATGGCAAACGCTGCTATTCGGCGCCATACGGGTGCAATCAGCATCCCTTCGGGAGCAGAAGAAAGCACTTGCTGGGCAAGTGTTCCGCCTTGGTAAACCGTGACTGGGCTTTCCGCCATACGCATCCCAATGGCTGTTCGTTGTTGAACCTGCGTGTTAGCCATTGACCAAATGCCACGCAAACAAACCGCGTTCCTCAGCCCAATCCAGCCATGAACGCCATGTTGGATCGTAACGCAGAGTTTGCGGGTCGCCAACGACGACAAGGCCGCGTTTTGCTCGGGTGATGGCGACGTTGAGGCGGCGTTGATCGCTCAGAAATCCAACGATACCGTCTGGATTTGAACGTACGGCTGAAAAGATGATGATTTCTTTTTCACGGCCCTGATACCCATCGACCGTGTTAATTTCGAGACCTGCGAATCGTCCTCCTTGTTCTCGCTCTTTGTTGCTGTCAAAAATGTCCGAAAGGGCACGAACCTGGCCACTGTATGGTGTAATGATTCCAATGTCCGAGGGCAGAACATCACCAGGTTCCAACAAACCCTGAACCAAATCGTAGATTCGAGCAGCTTCGATTGGGTTGCTACGACTTCCTCCTTCTTGCTCCTCATCTTCGACACCATCGATCGGGATGAAGGCAAAGGGATGATCCCAATCGGGCCATAGAATGCCTGCAGGAGCAGGTCGCTCAGACGCAGTGCAGCCATCGTTCAGACGGTCATCGTAGAATCGAGCACTCGGAAACTCCCGCAATACGGGGTGCATTCGGTACTGAACGTCGAGTAAATGTGTCTGAATGCCAACATCGATGAGCCGTTCAAACAAGGAACGCCCCAATCCGCCTTGCTCTGCTTTTTTTGAAATGACCGTTGGTGGGAGTTGCTTGTGATCACCGACTAAAATGAGTTGACGACAACCTTTGGAAATGGGTATCAATGCACTCGGTTCAACCGCTTGCGTTGCCTCATCCATCAAGACGATGGGGAAGCGTCGGCCTTCGAGGAGACGATGTCCTGAACCAATGTTGGTTGAACAAATGACCTGTGCATTGTCCAATACGGATGCGATCATCTCTTTCTCAATGCGTCGCATTTCTTTCTTGTTGTGCTGAATGTCTCGATGGGCAAGTCCTTTTTCACGACCCTTCAACTTAGGCAAGGCTCGATGCACCTCGTCCATTTCATCCCGAATGATGGCGAGCTCGTCCTGTTTGGGATGATCTTCAATCTGAGCATCAAGCGTCGCCATACGCAATGTTTCTCGAACTTTGACAGGTCGCCCGATTCGAACAGCACGAACTCCCAAATCCAACAGGCCCTCAAGCAAGTTGTCCACTGCAACATTGGATTCTGCTGTTGCCAGAATCGGCCCTCGTCCCTCGCTTGCAAGTTGAGCGAGGGTTGCAACAGCCGTGTGGGTTTTTCCTGTACCAGGTGGACCTTGGACGATGGTTACGCGACGCTTCATGGCTGCATCCATCGCTTCGGTTTGGGATGGATTCAGAGCAACATCAATTCGCTCGGAACGGTTGAATTTGCCTGATATCTTTGGAGGCATGGAAGCATTGTCTTCTGGATCGTGAACTTGTCCAAGGATGACATCGCGCAGAATGGTGCCTCGGTCACCTTCAACCGAATGGAACATTTCGAGTGCTTCCTGCATACGGTCGTGGGCAACTCGATTCGCACCACGATCAAGCCTCCATGTTCCTTTTCTGAGATCTTTTGGTCGTTGTGAAACAACCACTCGTAAACGCGTTGGTCCACGCTCAAGGACGATCCCTTCGATGGTTTTCTCACCGATTGGCTTTGAGCGGCTGATGACGACAATATCGCCATGTGTGAAGCGATGTTGCCCGAGATGTTGGCGGTCAGGATGTTCAAACACCAGAATGTCTTCACCAAACAGTGTTCCATTGGTCCGGCCTTTCAATCCCAGGAGAGCGAGTCCAGATGCTTGCAATCGATGATGCGACCACGATGACCAACGTTCCTGAATCATCGATGTCTCTTCCTTCAGCTCTTCTTCAAGCAATGATGTGAAATGGCGGAAATGGTCTTGTCCTCGGCGCCAGATGCCTCCATCTTCACCCTCAGGTTCAACATCCATCGCTGATGAGGAACTGTCCATACGTCGAACCTTTCCTCGCTCGCCCATGCCTTCTCCACTGGTTGCCATCATTTCAGACTATGGCGAATGATGCGTTCGTCGTCCATGGAATGGTGATGCTTAAACCACAAGTGCCTACCGAGAACGTAGGCGAGACCATGTTTTGGAAGCGCAAAAAGGATGGGGTTGAGGAGGGAAATCCTTGCCCATTTTGCGGTGTTCAAAACGAACCTGACGCAACAACATGCGTCCAGTGCTATTACGACCTGAACAAGCCAGCTCGCGATCAGCACCTTGAGGTTGCATCCGATGTTCAAAACGACCTCCTCTCAACGCTCATGGACAGCGATGACAACGAGGATGAGGAAGAATTCGCTGTCGAGGCAGTCCTTGACCTCGAAGATGTCACCATCGAAGTGGATCAATACGATGACCCATTGTCCAGTGATGGATTCTCATTCATCGATAGTGAAGGCCCAACGTTATCTGAAACAGTCGAATTTGAAACCCGAGAAGAAGTTGAGTTGACCACCGAAGATGCACCAGATATCGAAGAGCGATTTGAACTTCCAGATGCAAACCCGCTTGATGAAGTTGAGGAACCGGTACACACCGGCCAAGGACAGTTGATTCAAACGGCTGATGATGAGAACGATGTCGACTTTACAGGAACTGTTGGCCCTGACCCGAACACCATCCCAGAACTTCCTGAGACTGAAGAAGACCTCCCACTTCCACCTGGAGACCTCACAATCCCTGACATCCCTGATGATATCGAAGAAGATGAACCACAGGTTCCAGAACTGCCAGATGTAGAGGCTGTTCCAGAGTTGTCAGAAGAATCTGAAGCACCAGAACTCCCTGAGGACGATGCAGTTCCCGAACTGCCTGAAGACAGTGATGTCGAAGCGACAGTCGAGCAGCCTGCAGAGGAAGACGTCGTCGCCCCTGATGTACCAACAAGTACGCGTATCTGGCCATGGCCTGCTGGAGAACCAATGGATCCTCGAGAAGTGCATCGAATCGTTGTTGAGTCGCTTGGATTGGTCCGAGCAGGACGCATTGCTGAAGCAGAACACAACATCGATGCTCTTGGCCCTCGCCTTGGTGACGACGTTTCGTTGTTGTACCACATTGGCCTTATTCTACAACAAGCCGGGCGTGCCGAACATCTCAATTGGATG
>JBMYJV010000117.1:0-326 GCA_049594755.1 Candidatus Poseidoniaceae archaeon | reverse complement strand
CCAAACGATGAGAACGTGATGAACGCCATCGCCCATTTGTCCGCCTGAGGTATGCCACATGCCAGAAACACCGAAGCTTCCTGACTTGGAGGGAGGATACGCTCTACGTCCCGTTTCCAAAGCCATCCTGCCGATGGTGATTGAGGCGTATACGGAAGATCCCGAGTCGGCAAAGGCTGCCTTGCCTTGGCTACGCAGTGATGAAGATATCACACGCCAACTCGCAGACATGTTGCACGATCTGGAACATCTGTCGAATGCGGACCGCGTCCACTTTTGGTCGATTCATGATGATGGAAACACCTTCATCGGATTGATCGGCCTTG
>JBMYJV010000116.1:3054-4010 GCA_049594755.1 Candidatus Poseidoniaceae archaeon | reverse complement strand
GATCTTGCAGCCGTTGCACTCATTGAACAAGGTTGGACCGTTGGTGTCGATGCTGAACCTTTCGATCGACCACCTGCTCCAACCGTGTACGATATGATGGCAAGAGGTGAGGAACTTGAACAACTCAGGGAAGGTACATTGGATGCATTATGGGCATGGACTTCCAAGGAAGCCATCCAAAAGGCCGCTCGGAAAGGGATGCATCTCAATCCCAGAGATATTGTTCTAGATGCAGGAGAAATCAAAAATAAAATACCAATTGAAAATTTAATTTTTCAATTGGAAAATCTTTCCAGCAAGGAGTATCAAATCACCCTTGCATGGGGGCAGGATGTTCATCCAATCAGGAGTCCAGAGGATGATTTACTCGATGCAACACGGGAAGCGATGCAGAACGGTGACGATTGGAGTGTAGGTTGTTCAACGGTCCGCAAGAATGCATGATTACTTGTTCCAGAATCGACTTGATTCCCACTCGAGTCCGAGTAGGATGCCTATCTCAGTCAGGATGACGTAGTTGAACAAAAGGTAGGAAAGATAGGCGATGATGATGATGAGCAACGATGTATTGATGACTTTTCTTCGTTGACGCTTGACGTCATCAAAGGTGCAAATACCCCGTGTCCGAAAGTAGATCACTAATCCGATGATTACGGAGATTGAAGCAATAGCGAGCATGGTTGGACGGAACCACTCGTACCC
The DNA here is from genome assembly GCA_049594755.1 of Candidatus Poseidoniaceae archaeon. GTDB lineage: Archaea > Thermoplasmatota > Poseidoniia > Poseidoniales > Poseidoniaceae > MGIIa-L2. The sequence continues at coordinate 3,308 of JBMYJV010000116.1, read as the reverse complement.
TTCTCTGCCCCAATACAGCGTATCGGAGAGAGCTGCTGCACTGCTCACGCTCGCTAGACCGAACAGTACGAGGACCACGCTCGGCAAGCAACACATCGATGCAATGATGGTCGATGTGGAGATGAGTTTGATGAAGGACTTGACATCGCTCTTTTCTTCCATTGAATCATCACCACTAGAAACAATCTGCAAACCTTTTGCTTTCACTCGGATCCGTGTAAGCTTGTATTGGTAGAACATCGACACCATCGGAC
>JBMYJV010000116.1:0-3044 GCA_049594755.1 Candidatus Poseidoniaceae archaeon | reverse complement strand
AGCAAAATCGGCCGTGTTGAGATCGCCTCGACTGTGAGCAACGACCCAATCCGCTTGAGCATCTACTCGACGGTAGAAGGCCCAATCTGCCAATGTATCATGTGCTTCATTCGCAGGAAGGTAGTGTGTAGCCACCAGACGAGGGAACCCATACCGATCGCTTGGAATGTACAAGAGGAGTGATTGGTTGCTGTCAATTTGTTCAAACAGAGCATGCTGATGTACACTGTTGCATTGTCCAACGGTCATGTCATCTTCACTGACAACAAGATGGACAATTGAATTCTCTGGCAGATTTGTATACTCGGGTAACCATTGTTCCTGCACAGGTCGAGCAGCCGCCATCTCGGTATCAACCATCAACGTCTCATTGCCCCATGAATAGGCTTGGACCATGCCTAGAGCTTGCAACGAATACGCTCCACCGAGACTATGTCCACCAATCCAGAGATGCTCGGGCATGATGGTAAGGTTGCCGAGAACCTCATCAATGGCGGTATCACGAGGCGATGCGGTGATGATTTCGTTCAAACGACTGAGCGCTGATTCGATGGAAAGCATTCGAGGAACATGGTGGGGCCAATCGGAGGTTCCATCGATGATGGTTGGTTCGAAATCCTCTCCGCCTTCAGGACGGACATCCGTTGGATACTGGATGTAGGCTACGACCATTCCTTTTGCTGAGAGATGGTCGATCCAATCGGTGTAGGAATCAATGGATGGGTTGTTGAAGGCGTGGAATAGGATGGCCAATGGTACGCCTTCAATACCTGGTTCTTCTGGTAAATGAGGTAATGTGAGATAAATCGAGAATTCAATGTCTTCTTCTGTCGGGCCTTGGATGGCAACGACCTCTTCAGGCAATGGATAGGCATAGCGAAGGGTCGTTCTGTCGAATGGTCCTGCTTCAGCTCCATAGCCCATGGTCGGTGCAAGTGGTGGCGATGGGGCGATGCCGATGAGGGCAGGGATTCCAGGCATAACCAACCACGCAGCGAGAAAGACTGTTGCTACATGCAGAACTGTCTTGCTCTTCTCCTTCCAATCTTGGGTTGAATCGGGTAATCCTGGTGGGCCTCGAACTGCGAGAGTTGAACCAAGGAGAACGACGCCGTAGATTGTAGGAAGCAGGAGAAAGGCTCCACGGATGTAACGATAATCCATTAAGACAAAGATGATCCATGAAGCGAAAACACCTCCAATCAGTGAGAAGAAGATTGCTTGAATCGACTTATTGAGTCGATGTCCCCTGTGATACTGGATGGAAGAGTAGACGCAAAATCCCAAGAAAAGAGCAGATAGGAAAGCAATGAGGAATACGTTCTCTCGAAGGATAAACGTCCAGGACAAAGTACGTACTGCTTGAGGCCAAATCGCATTTTCAATCGATTCACCCTGAACGAGCATCAACAGGGACTCTGCCCAAGCAACAAATGCTCCAAAAGCCATCACGGCGAGTGGAAACTGTTGTGAATCTGCGAAACGGTGGAGGAGAGGTTTCTCTTGAGTGACCTCTTCTTCCATAGTTGAAAGTCCCGCTTTGGGTTCAAAAAACGTCGTTTAAGATATCAAGCATTGACGTTGCGAATTTCAGGAGTCTGATCTGCAATCATAAACTCGAGCATGGCTGCCCACATGACGAATTCCATGCTCTTCTCCAGTTCTTCAACGCCTCCAACAACATCGATCATGTTGTCGAGTGTGTCGGAAGGAGAGTGGTATGCACTGTAGTCAGCGTCGTATGCGCCGAGATGGAAGATGGTTTGGGCACCAAGGTCACGGAACGTGACGTGATCTGATCGACCGAAGGTGTCTTCATGTACATCGAGGACAAGGTCTTCGTGATCGTCCCAATGCTGGTCACAACCTGCACCATACGTTCCGTCGATTCTCAAGTCCATTGGTGCACCGAGAATATCTCGGTGGACGTGATCAAGGACTGTTGTGATTTCAACGTCCTGAACTTCAGGGTCAAAATCAGGTCCAGACCAAGCATGGTAAGGGTATGGTTCGCCAGTTGGTTTGAGCGCAGGATAGGAGATTCCCATCATGTCCATGTTAATGTAGAATCGAAGTTCTTTGTCGGATGGGAGACAGTAATCGCACTCGTTGTTTGCAAAGGCATTGGAGCCTCGAAGACCTTCTTCTTCCGAGGACCAAAGAGCAAGGAACGTATCGCATTGCACTTCGATGTCAACGAAGGCTCGTGCAAACAACATCATGCTGACCGTTCCTGCTGTATTGTCGTACGCACCTTCGTAGGTTCCACCGCCTGGCGGTCCACCAGGAGGTGCGATGTCCATGTGTGCGCCCATGCCTTGGACGCACGAGTCATCTCGACCCTCTTTCCATGCGATCACATTCAGACTCTCCGGTTCCAGTGGGTTTCCGTGATCGAGAACACGCAGAATGTGTGTTTCATATCCGAGTCCTTCGAAGTGACCTTGGAAGAACGAAGCAGCTCGTTCAAAGGCAGGGTTTGGTGAACCCATCCATCGATTGACATAGCCGCCACACTCGGTTGAATCAGCACAAACACTCGTGATAAATTCCATCTTTTGCATCCAATCTTGACCGTTGACGATTGGTGTGCCTTCAGTCACTTGCATCTCAAACGAATCGCCAGTACCATCTGGGTGAACGATGGTCAACTTGACCTCCTCGACATAGGGCGTGAGCAGAATCTTCCCAACGAGTTGTTCGCCTTCAACGGTTGCGTAGCCATTCGGTAGGACGGATCCGTTGACAAACAACATCACATCGGTCGGTACAGACAGCGACCTACCCTCTCCTTTGAGTACGAATTCATGCCATTCACCAGTTCTCAGTTCAACGCTATCCGGAGATGAGTAATCAATCTGGAAGACAGAATCAACAGGAACTTGTTCGACTTCAGCCTCACCAAAACATCCTGACAAGGATGCTAGCATCATCAAGAGAACGAGGAACAAACCCTTCGAAGCACGAGCAGCCTGCATGATTTGCCCTGACATCGTCCACTCATAGGTTTTGTTGGTGGAGGTGCGGATAGCGGGAGTCGAACC
>JBMYJV010000115.1:0-4019 GCA_049594755.1 Candidatus Poseidoniaceae archaeon | reverse complement strand
CGTGCACTCTTGAAGAAAAACGCCGATTGATAAATGGAATGGGGGATTTCTAACCATGCGCCTCCTGACGTTTGTCCGATTTATTCGTATGATTACGAAGGATGGCCCTGCCGATTTGGATAAAATCCAGGACATGGGTCTTCTCGCTGTCAAACTGACCCAGATCTTTGCACTTCGGCCAGATTTACTCTCAGAGGAGAAGTGCCGACAACTCCAATCTCTGTATCAGAGAGCAAATTCCATTCCCAAAGAAGATTCAATGAAACTGATTGAAAATCGAGCACCATCCGGTTTCCTCGATGCTTTTGAGTCGTTTGAAGAAGAACCTTTTGCAGCCGCAAGCATCGGTCAAGTTCACCGAGGTGTGCTGAAAGATGGAAGCGAAGTGGTCGTCAAAATCATCAAGGCTGACTTTGAGAAATCCTTCCGCAAAGACGTCGCTCGAATGCGCCGTTGGCTCCGCATTGGCCTGTTTCTCAATCCACGTCTGCGAAAGGTCGGAAACCCTGTTGGATTGCTTCAACACGTTGAAGATTACACACTGCGTGAACTCGACCTTCGTAACGAAATTCAAGGTGCTGAACTCCTTCAAGCCAAAGCGAAGGAAGTGGAAGTGCAATTCCCAATGCCCCTCTTGAAGTTCCCAAAGGTTTGGCCAGAACTTTCCAACAAACACGTTCTAGTCATGGAACACATCAAGGCACCAACGCTCGAATCACGCCTCTCTAATCAAGATCTCACATGGGACGACCTTCTCCAATTGTTCAGAATTCACGGCGCCTTCATGTTCGGCATCGGTACCTTCCACGGCGACCTCCACCCAGGAAACGCCATGGTCAACGAAGACGGCATGTTCACGTTCATTGATACTGGAGCGATTTCACACGCACCAGAAAGCGTCCGTTCAGCATTGTTTGGCTTCTTCTATTATCTTGCTAAAGGAGAGCTCGAAGATGCATTCGAAGCCATGTTAACGATGGCTGATACACCTCCAACGGGCGAAGCAAAAGCACGTTACATGCGTGAAATGCACGAAACCTATGCAGGCTTTGTTGGCAAATCCGTCAGCGAAGTGAGTCTCACGCAACAAATGATGAAAACGGTACGAATTGCTGTCCTTGCAGGCTGTCGCTTTGGTGAAGAAGCCTTCCCAATCATACGTTCCCTGATGTACATGGACGGTATGGTTCTGCGAGGACATCCTGAAGTCGATCTCATCTCATCCATGGGTCCGTATCTGGATGAGTTTGCATCAATCGTTGAATTGCCTTACACAGCTGATGCAAAAGGCCCATCAGCACCCGCGAAGTCCGCCTTTTGGGAAAGCAATCCAAACCCATCGGATTAACTGGTGTAAAACGCCGCTTTATATGTGAATGAACGGTGTTTTCTTACTATGCCTACGCCCAATTCTCAACACATCGTCATCGTCGGAGCAGGACCTGGTGGACTTGCTGCATCACTTCTTCTTGCAAAGGCAGGTGTCAACGTTACTGTCGTCGAACGCTCCAGCAAGGTCGGTGGCCGAACAAAGGTCATCGAACGAGACGGATTCAAGTTCGACCTTGGACCAACGTTCTTCCATTACACAGAAGTTATCGAAGAGATTTTCCAAGCCATCGGCAAGGATGCCCACAAGGAATTGAAACTCAACCAGCTCGACCTCAACTACCGACTCATTTTCGGACAAGGTGGCGAACTCGACTGCACAAGTGATCTCGAGGTTATGCGTGACCGAATCGCCGTACTCTCTGGCGAAAAGGACGCAAATGCCTTTGTTCGCTACGTCGAAGACAACCGCAAGAAACTCCACCGTGCTAAGGCTTGCTTGCAAGAACCTTGGAACGGTCCACGAGACATCTTCTCAAAGCGTGTCATGCGAGCAGCAACCGTCTTGCGACCAACCCGATCTGTCGCCAACGATTTGATGCGTTTGTTCGACGATGATCGACTGATGCTTGCAATGTCGTTCCAAACCAAGTATCTCGGAATGTCTCCATTCAATTGCCCAAGTTTGTTCACCATCCTTGCGTTCCTCGAATACGAATACGGTATCTTCCACCCAACCGGAGGACTTGGTTCCGTACCGGTCCGTATGGCTGAAATCGCTGAAGAAATGGGCGTACAGTTCCGACTCGGCGAAGCTGTTGAAGAAGTCATCATGGATGGCAAGACCGCTGTCGGTGTTCGCACCGAAAAGGGCACCCTCATGGCAGACCGTGTTATTGTCAACGCAGACTTTGCCAATGCAATGACCAGCATCGTTCCGAACAAGGCCAGAAAGCGATGGACGGACAAGAAACTTGAATCGAAGAAATATTCTTGTTCGACCTTCATGCTCTACCTTGGTGTTGACCGAACATACGACTTGCCGCATCACCAAATCTACGCTTCCAAGAACTACGTTGAGAATTTGGAAGACATCGAAAAGCATCACCGTCTTTCATGGGACGACCCATCGGTCTACGTTCAGAATGCCTGTGTCACCGACCCAGGTCTCGCTCCGGAAGGCTGTGCAACAGTGTACGTCCTCGTTCCAGTTTCTCATCAAACTGAAAACATCGACTGGTCAAAAGAATCGAGCAAATTCCGAGAGCGAATCCTCGATCAAATTGAGACCAAACTCGGATATGAAAACATCCGTGACCACATTGTCACTGAGATGGTCATGACCCCCGACGACTGGGGAGACCACTGTTACCGTGGAGCTGTGTTCAACCTCGCTCACGGCCTCGATCAAATGCTCTGGCGACGACCTCGAAATCGATTCGAGGACGTCAAGAACATGTATCTCGTTGGTGGAGGAACACATCCAGGATCAGGCCTTCCTGTTATCTTCGAGAGTGCTCGAATCAGCAGCAAACTCGTCCTTGACGACTTGGGAATCAAGCCGGATTGGAACGGTGTTGAGACATGGTTCGAAAACGTACGTCGTTCACCAGCTGGGCGAAAAGCTCAGAGTCGAGTGACCACCACCAAAGAGACCGGAACACCAACAAACGCATGAGGGAGCAGCGTGCGATTCGTTGCCCTCGTGCTGCTTCTGTTCTTTTCTGGTTGTCTTGAATCGACGGTTGAAGATGGTCGAGTGTTCACGGTTGAAACACTTGATCGACCAGAAGACGCTGGCCCGATGTATTCGATGAAAGAGAACCTCAGCGAAGGTCCCGTTTTGGTCCTCTTCATCGGTGTTGGCTGCATCGGCTGCAAGGACTGGACCGATGACTTGCGTGAGCATCACAACGACTGGATGGCTCAAGATCCACCACTGCAAATCGTCTCCGTGGAGCGATACCTCAATTTCGAAACCAAGGAAGATGTTGCAGAAGAGTTCGGTTACACAGACAGCAACCACTACACGCCATGGCCCATTGTTTTGCCAACTGACGATGATTCCATCCAACGAATCGAAGACCAAGCCAACTTAAGCCAATCCATTTTCGAATATTACGGCCTACCAGGTACACCTGCATTGTTCCTCATCGATCAAAACGGCGTCATCCAATGGGATAGTGACACCTACTATCCGAACGAGGACTCCATTGCTGAGATTGAAAAAGCGTACAAGAAGGTGATTTAATGGTTGAAACAATACTTCTGGTCGCCTTTTTTACCGCAACCATGTGGGTTGGACCCTTTTGGATGCTGATGCTTCTTCAACCACATGCTGAACGAACCAAGAAGTGGATGGATGGACCGTGGTTTGTTCTTGGACCGTTGATTGCCTATCTCATTGTTCTTGCAATGAATCTCGGTGCTTTGAGCGATATGATGGGAGATGGAACGCTCAGCGGTGTAGTATCCGGACTTGCTGATGTTCTTGGAACAGATGATGGTGCAGTTCTTGCTTGGACACACTTCGTGATCGGTGACATCATCGTGACTCGATGGATTTGGAAGCGTAGTGTTGAGACAGAAATCAACAAAACGGCTGCACAAGTCGCAATCTTGTTTGGCGTTATGCTCATGCCACTTGGACTCGCAATCCATTTTGTCACAATGCAAGCGTACAGGCGTAA
>JBMYJV010000114.1:0-4042 GCA_049594755.1 Candidatus Poseidoniaceae archaeon | reverse complement strand
AAGATTGAGAAGGCTCTCGAAAGATCGAGATTCCCTGCCTCTTTGGTGATATCATCGAGGAAACGACCAAGCCTACGTCCACCGGTCAACGATGTCAGAGCTTTGCGAATATCGTTGTATTGGACACCGCGCTTCGAAGGTTCCTCAACGTGGATGTTGTGCTTGTCATACAATGCTTTCATCAGGTCACAGACACCGTTCTCTCCCTTCGATCGTTTCCTTAATTCTGCATCGAGAGCAAACATCGTCAATTCACCTTCGAGATAATATGAGATTTGAGTTTCTCTTGAGTAAGCATGGCTTCTATAGAGGTGAATCCATGCCTCATGACTCGCTTCACAAAGTGCTTGGCAGGACGATCCGCTGCGCGTGTGATGTCGCTTGAGTTTGCGCTTCATATCAGCAAAGTAATCTTCAGCACTCCATGCTCCCGAACGTAGACACATGATGTCACCGATCCATGATGTGGCTCCTTCGAACCACCAAAGTAAATCGGTATTGACTTCTCGTTGCAAGTCATAATCCAAGAACAACTTTGGGCGAAGCCGCTTCACGTTCCATTGGTGAACGTATTCATGGCTAAAGAGGCTGACAAGGTCTCGATAGTCCTCTACATGGCCTGGCTGAAGGGATGTTCTTGGAACCATCGATGTTTGTGAGTTGGTGTGTTCAAGCCCACCACGTCCTCCATCGGTGAGGTGGAGAATGGTGTGGTACGGTTCCTCAAGTGGTCCAAACAAGGCATGATGCTCTGCACTGATGTTCTTGATGTCATGAATAAATCGTTCAAGCATGACTTCATTCGGCTTGTATCCGCCTGCATCCCAGAAGTGAAGTGCGTGATTTCGTCCGCCGACGGTAAATCGATGAATCTCATTCGCATTGCATTCTGCAATACCATCAAGCAGTGCATCTCGATGTTCAGCTGTGAACGTGTGACGTTGTCCTGAACCATGGGGCGATGTCTGTTGAAACGTGAGCTGAGTCGAAACATTCCAATCGGTAGGTAGCGTGAATTCGACAGTATGCGTTTGATTCATGCGTTTTGCATCGATTCCAGAGGTTGGGAGGAACCACGTAAACGGAGGCATCATGTGCAAGTGTGTGTCGTCGAGATGATTCGATCGAACCGTGTTTTCAACACAGAGCAATTTGTAACGAATGCACACTTTGGCCAGCGATGAAACATCCTTGATGACAATGGAATCAACATCTTTCCGTACAACGTTCAGCGGGTTGCCCTCGCCATCGGTTGCTTGCAAATGTGAGACATGTTGAATGGGTTCGCGCAAAAAGTACGAACCAGGAACCCATCGTGGAAACGAGAGTTTCAACGAGGAGGCAGTGAACGGTGCCTCAACCTCTATTTCCACATCCAAGCGTTGGTCACTCGCATCGGTGGCATCAACTCGAAAGACGACGTTTGAACGTGTCATAATGAATCCTTGGTCTATGAAGTGTATAGGTTCTGTGCTGCACTCAGGACAAGTTCATCATCCGATTCTGATATCAATCGCTGAGCGAGTTCTTGCATTGCAGGTTCTTGCTGACGATGCAGCAACCGCTCAAGGAGTCGTGATTTATCGATGCTATCAACTCGATTGTCAAACAACAATTCCGTTCGCAATGCATCGCTTTTTGCGTCATTGCGACCAACGAGCCAGCGGGCCACGATGGAGGTGCAATCTCCATCGATGAGCGTACGAAGTCGTTCATCATCCGCTTCTTCCACAGCATCCTTCAACGATTGAACCAAAAATTTCCGTTGCGAATTGGATTTTGATTTCATGAGATCGAGTACATTCGGCAATCGTTGCTCTAAGGCAATCGGGACAGCGAGTTTCCACAATGCGTCATCTTGGTTGATGGCGTTTTGAAGCGAGGTATTCTCCTTCTCGGTCAATTTCATTCCAAGAAGAGTAGCAGCGGCTTGTCTGCGAACATCTGGATGACTGTCTTGGAGGGAGCCGAGTAGATGTGATGCGTTTGTGTTCACTTCAGTAGCGTAGGTCCGTACAACATGGTCTTCTGCCATTTGGAACGCAGCCAATTCGGATTCAGTTACTTCCCCACTGGAAATGAGTTGATGCACAGCACGTCGAACAACAACATCGTCGTTGCTGTTCAGTAATTGGCGAGCAAGTTTCGCAGCTTCAGTTGCATCGTGGATCGACTCGAGCACAGTTGCAACGCAACGTTGGGCATCAAGTTGGTCACTGTTTGCCAGTTCGACGAGAAGATGTGGTGCATGTTTGGGAGCCCACCTGCGATACGCTTCTATTGCCTTGTTTCGAAACCAAATATCCTTGTCATCAAGGAGTGGAGCGAAGGCTTCAACGCTCTCATATGCATCGGAATCGAAAAGAATTCGAACTGCTCTTCTTCGCTGCCGAACATCCTTGTGTTTCAATTTGGCAATAGCGGACTGAATGTTTGCAACCATAGTTCAGCCTCATGGTGTGAATTCGTCGAAGCGATAGCCGGTTGTATCATCTTGATCGATGTCGCCAGGCCGAGCCAGCGTTGGTGCAAACATGAGTTGTATCATCGGCCACAATTGGACAAAGTGTTGCATGTTTGCGGTAATGAATTCCTCTAAATCACCTTCATCAGCATCCATCATGTTCCGTAATTCATCTGCAATCGTTCCAAGTTGTTGCAATTCATCGGCACCGCAGAGGTCCATTTCGTGACACGTTTCGATTAAGGTTTCAATCAAATCTGCAATTTCCAAAGCGGTCAGGGGTTGTGGTTCGCTTTCAACAATGTCGACTGGTCCAAATGAAACCGGACCAAGCGAGGTGGGATGCAAGGCGTCGAACTGGCGTTCATTTTTCATCAATTCTTGATGATGATGATCGCCGATTGGAGCGATGACAAAACCTCCCTCAACGATTCGCTCTTCCATCCACGTCGGTACAGAAAGAACGCTACCTGTGATGAGGATGCGACTGAGATCGCCTGGAAGTTCAATGGGAGCAACATCAATCGATTCGACATGTCGCAAATCAATTGTCGGCCAACCGTTCAACGCATTTGCAGTGTGGCGAATGATTTCCTCCGAGGGGTCAATGACGATGACACGTCCCTGTTCACCTACGATGGTTGCAATGAGTGCTGCAATGTAACCTCCTTTGGAGCCAACGACAAGGACCTCATGTCCCTCATTTAACTCGAGATGATGCAGGAGCGTGACGATCATGTGCGGTGCAGAAATGGTCTTGACGCCACCGTTTTCAGTTTCCATAAAAACAACCGGGCGGTCGTGAAAGAAACCATCGAAATCATATGTTGTAAACTGGTCAAGGTGAAGACCGCACATGGCTTCTCGCACAGGTTGAGGCACTTCGATTCCTGAATCGGAAATCCGGTCGAGTAGTTCCCGCATTTCCTCCATGCGAGGTTCACCACGCTGACTCATAAAAACATGAGCGAACTAAGAGATGTCTTCTTGGATGCGCTTGAGAATTTCTTCAGGATCTTGGCGAATGTCCAACTCTGGGACGTTTTCTGTATCCGATGGTAATTCTTCAGCGATGTTTTCTTTGATTCGTTTGATCAGTCCAGCAAAGGATTCCGTTTGGTATGTCTCCTCCTCATCCATATCCGATTCCATGGTTTCGACAATGGTTCGGGCTTGTTCCACCGTTAGCCGAACATCGGTCATCGACGAGAACATATCGTCCATGAGGATGCCTTCGATTTTCGTGAGGTGTTCCGAAATTGTCGCTCTCGCAAGACCAAGTTGCTCAGCCAATTCAGTAATTTTGATTCGCTTGGGCAAATCATAGTAGCCACGATCGTAAGCATACTTTGCCAGTTTTAGTTGACGTTCAGTCAAGACTGATTCGTGATTCTGTGGGGTTAGCTTGAGTGTGCGGGCACTTGTACGGTCGGGTTTTGCAATGAGCCGCAACACACCTGAAAGGAGTCGTAACTTCATTGAAGAGCCCTGGAGAATGTATGTCAGCCCCTCCTCATCAAATTTTGAGCCCGCAACGGCAAATGTTCCGTTGGTTCGGGCGTTGAGAATCGGCACAGG
>JBMYJV010000113.1:0-4042 GCA_049594755.1 Candidatus Poseidoniaceae archaeon | reverse complement strand
AATTATGCTATTCCAAGGCATGGAACAAGAAGCAAATCCAACACAAATTCGTGAAGTTGCCCTGACCATCATTGCCGCAACACTGCCCTTCCAGGCCATTTATTTCCTAATTTACACATTCCTCCTCGAAAACAATGGCCGATTGAGTCGTCACATGGTCAAGAAACTGAATACAGCATCAAATGTCTGTCAGTTGTTTGCGTACGCATCTCTCGTCGGTGTTTCGATGCTCTGGTACAATCTTTCAATCTTCGTTGGAGTTGCATTCCTTACCTCAACAGCATTTGCGATGGTATTAGTACGCTACGCAATGACAACGGATGACGAATCACGCGAGGAAATGAACGCAATTGCCACTGAGCAAGGTTCATGAAGCCTCTTCTTGAGCCTTCAACATGGCCTTTTGTCCACTCGATTACCGATATGGCAACCAAGATTTCAAACGCATCTGGTCTGAGTCTGGCCGACACGAACGCCAACTCGAAGTTGAACGTGCGCTCATTTGGGCACATTGGCAACTCGGTCGAGTGTCTGAAGACGATTACAATGCGGTAGCTGCCATCTCAAACCCCGAGTCTGTACGTAAAGAACGGGTCTCGGAGATCGAAGCAGAAACTCGTCACGACATCATGGCTTTGACCAAAGCCATGGCAGAAGCTGCTGGTGACGCAGGTTGGTGCATTCACCTTGGTGCAACATCCAACGACATTGTTGATACGGCGGTCGCCCTGCAACTGAGAGACAGCATTGTTCTTCTTCGCGAACAACTCTGCCTTCTCATCGGTGTCTGCGCTGATGTGGCAGAGCGTGAACGTGACACGGTCATGCTAGGACGAACCCATGGACAAGCAGCAGTTCCAATCACCTTTGGTCTCAAGGCTGCAGTTTGGCTGGATGAAATGCGGCGTCAGTTGATTCGTCTCGATGAAGCGACACCCCGGATTGCTGTAGGCAAATTCCTCGGCGCTGTTGGTACAGGTGCTGCACAAGGCGAGAATGCACGAGAACTGCAGCGGCTTATTCTCACCCACCTCGAACTTGGCGTTCCACTCGCTACGACACAAGTTGTTGGCCGTGACCGATACGTAGAGTACGTATCATGGCTTGCAAACATGGCAACAACCTGTGAGAAGATTCTCCAAGAGGTCCGCAACTTGCAACGCTCAGAATTATCCGAAGCTGGTGAAGGATTTGACGTCAAGAAGCAAGTCGGTTCATCGACAATGGCCCACAAGAAGAATCCCATCAAGTCTGAAAACGCCTCCGGTCTTGCGCGAATTGTTCGCTCGTTCATCATACCAACCTACGAAAACGCTCTGCTTTGGCACGAGCGTGATCTTGCGAATTCAAGCAGTGAACGATTCACATTGTCTCACGCTAGCGCATTGTGCGAGGATGTCATTGCAAAAACTCGACAAGTGCTGACCAATATGTGGGTCGACGCTGAACGTTGTATGGAGAACATTCTCGCTCAGCGAGGATTGGTCATGGCCGAGAAAGTGATGATTGACCTTGTCGAACGAGGTGTTCCACGAGATGAAGCTCACGAGATTCTTCGAGAAGCCTCCTTCACGGCTGTCGCCAACAAGGAAGAACTGATTGATGTCTGCAGTCGAACACCAGCCATCTCCGCTGCATTTAGCGCAGAAGAATTGGAGGCTATGTTTGAGCCAAGCAACCACATCGGGGTTTCTGGAGAACTTGTCGATGAAGCAGTTGCTCTCGCTCGTGCAGCCATTCAAACAACGGAATGAATGGTGTACACGCCTCGAGAGGCGGTGTGTTGTTCTTCACCCTCGACCTTCAGTGAGCGTGCCCATATGGGCCCTCCGAGAACAAACGTTTCGTACTCTCCGCCTTCTCCATCAACATTGAATCGATGCTTGGTGGAGAGTTCATGTAGATACTTCAAAGACGATTCTGTCAACACATGTCCGAGCCATGTATGATCCAAGCCTTCGCAAGAAACCGAAGTAAGCATGATCTCAAAACCTGCCTCAACCATACTAGAAAGGTGTTCGATTGGTGTTTGATGCCAAAGTGGAGAGAACGAATGCATGTTCAATCGCTGACACATGCACTCGAGCCGTTGCTTTTGGAAATCCGAGCGTAAAGCACCGCTTACTACAGCATCGATTTCCAACTCTGATAAGGCATTCTCCAGCGCGTGAATTTCGTCATCAACCGTACCTGATGCAATGACGTTCACCCATGGTACATCAGCTAGTTTTGCTTGAACTTCTACCCATTGGGTCGATGGAACTTGAAACATGTGCGAGTCTCCATCCTGTATGTCGACAGTAACGATTGTGACAATGTCCCAACCTCGACACATTGCCCACCACCACGCAGCAGAGGAGTCCTTGCCACCCGAACTGAGTACAGCGATTCGCATGGACCCTCCATGAACATCAAGTTCATGAGATTAAGGGAAAACAAGCCAAGTGTTCAAATGGGTCCTTCAGGTGGATAGCATAGGGTGGTCAAGCATCACCCTCATAAAGCGTCGTGGACGAGAAGGAATTGGTGAGATAAATGCAACCGAGTGGAAGAGGATACGATCATGGAATTACAACATTTAGCCCAGACGGACGTTTGTTCCAAGTTGAATACGCTCGCGAGTCTGTCAAGCGAGGTACAACAACAGCTGGATTGAAGTTCAAAGAAGGCGTTGTTCTTGTCTGCGACAAGCGAATTGCATCACGTCTAATCATTCCAGAGTCCATCGAAAAAATGTTCAAAATCGACGAACACGTTGGTGTAGCGACATCAGGACTCGTAGCTGACGCACGACAGTTGGTTGCTCGGGCACGTGTTGAATCCCAAATCAATCGAATCACCTACGCTGACACTGTGCCAATCGATGTGTTGGTCAAGAAGATCTGCGACTTTAAGCAATCCTTCACACAGTACGGAGGATCACGTCCGTTCGGAACCGCTCTTCTCATTGGTGGAGTCGACGATGAAGGAATCCACCTCTACGAAACGGACCCATCGGGTGCCTACCAATCCTACCACGCCGGTGCAATTGGAAGCAACCGAAACACCGTCATTGAATACTTTGAGAAGAATTGGAAGAGTGGAATGACGCTCAACGCAGCCATGAAGATGGGGCTTGAAGCTCTTCGCTCTGCTAACGATACCGAACTCAACCGAGATGCAGTAGAAGTTGTTGTCGTTGATGGCAATGGCTACAGAATCCTCGACCGTGGAGAAGTGAACAAGCAACTTGACAGACTCAAGCCTCTTGAGGATTGAGCATCAAGTCAGCCATCACAACGCTGAGGTGACCGCATGGTCAGTCTCGATGATGCAGTCCTTGCCCGACTTGAGAAAGGCGGCAAACGCTACGAAGCCTTGGTCGATCCAGACTTGGTCGAACAATGGAAGGAAGATGCATCCACCATTGAGTTGGATGACTTCATGGCCATGGACGAGATATTTCATGATGCCCGCGCTGGTGAGCGCCCAACAGAAGAGGCACTGATGAACACCTTCCAAACATTGGATGTTGAAGCGATTCTCAACATCATCCTCGAGAAAGGTTCGATTCAACTAACGACAGCCCAACGGAAAGCACGCGTCGAGAACATGCGCCAGCAAATCATCCATCATATTCACAGCCAAGCCATCGACCCGAAGAGCAAGTCTCCACACCCACGAACACGCATTGAGTTGGCACTTGATGAATCGAAGTACTCTGTCGACCCATTCAAACGGCTTGAAGATCAAGTCAAAGATGCTATTGCGAAACTGAAACCACTGATTCCCCTCAGTTTCGAATCCGTTCGACTCGCATTTCGAATTCCAGGAAGTGCCTATGGCGGCGTGAGTCAATTGCTTCGTCCTTACCAAAAGAAAGAGCAATGGCTTGAGAACGGAGATTGGGCATGCATTGTTGAACTTCCTGCAGGGATGAAAGGGGACATAATTGGTCAAGTTCTCAAGCGTGCAAACGATGCAGAAGTCAAAGAATTGGCCTCGTGACAAAAGGGTGCCCTTTATCATGGGATGTCGAGTGGGCGGAACGGAGAGAAAAGAA
>JBMYJV010000112.1:0-4043 GCA_049594755.1 Candidatus Poseidoniaceae archaeon | reverse complement strand
ATGTATGAAGCCCAACAGACCGCCGCAAACGATGCCTGCTCACGATTTACTGCGGAGAGTTACACCCTGACCAGCATCCTTCTCGAAACACCGCCCGTCGAAGAAGAAGTTATTGTTGAGGAGACGAGCATCGTCGAAAGAGAAGAAATCGAAACCCAAGTGGTCGCTGATTGGGCTCCTCAAGCCGTTACTGTTCTCACCGTAAGCGCCATTCTCTCCTTGCTTGGCTTTGCTGTATTCAACAACGAAGCCATGCGAATCTCGACCACACTCACTGGATTGTGGTTCCTCGGTTTGATTGGAAAAACCTCTGAGACGAGTGATGGTCGTTTCCAACGTGGACGGCTGTTGGGTTACCTCACAGCAAATCCTGGTTGTCACTTCCGTGCGCTCTTGTCTGCCTTGGACATGAGCAATGGGCAACTCTCTCACCACCTTCGCGTTCTCGAACAAGAAGAGAGTATCTGGCGACGCAAGGACGGTCGCTTGGTCCGCTACTATCCGTTGACCAACACGCTCCACCCACTGCTCGAGGATGATGCACTTCCTGTACCAATCCTCGCTCCTGATCCACTTTCGCTTCAGGGGAAGATTCTGGTTTTGCTCGATCACGACAGCCAAATGGGAGACTTCCCTACACAAGCTGAACTTGCAAAGCGCCTTGACAAATCGCAACAACTCATCTCCCACCACCTCCGTACCTTGGAGAAATACGGCCTCATCGAAGGACGCCGTATGGGTATGCGCAACCGCTACAAACTCACCAAGGAGGCGATGTTCCTTCTTGAGACCAGCGAGGCATACCTACAGAACGAGATGAACCTCTAAATTCGATTCGCTGAGGTGGATTGAAGAAGGATAGCATGGAGGCGTGTTTAGCGTAGGATGTGTCGACGTGTCGGATGAGGTGAAGACGACGGATGAAGTTGCATGGCAACAAGCATGGGACGATGCAAACGTCTTTGCTTCAAGCGATGATGCATCCAGGCCGAAATTCTACTGTTTGGAGATGTATCCATATCCTTCCGGAAAAATGCACATGGGTCACGTTCGAAACTACTCGATTGGAGATGCAGTGGCTCGATTTAAGCGTATGAAAGGGTTCAACGTTCTCTATCCAATGGGCTTTGACTCGTTTGGAATGCCGGCCGAAAATGCGGCCATTGCTGAAGGCGGTCATCCTCACGACATTACTGAGAAGAACATGGCATCCATTACGGAACAGATCAAGCGCATGGGATTCTCATACGACTGGAGTCGATTGGTCAAGAGTCACGATCCGAATTACTACAAATGGAATCAATTGTTCTTCACACGCTTTTTCAAATCTGGACTCGCTTATCGTGAGTTTGCTCCAGTCAATTGGTGTGAATCCTGCTCCACGGTCCTTGCCAACGAGCAAGTCAAGGCAGGTCGTTGCTGGAGGTGCAACGGTCCAGTACGACAGAAGGACATGAGCCAGTGGTTCATTGACATCACCAAGTACGCTCAACAATTGCTCGATGGTCTCGATACCATCGAATTCCCAGAAAGCGTTCGATTGATGCAAGAAGACTGGTTGGGTCGCTCCGAAGGAGCTGAAATCGAATTCGGTATTGAAGGGAGCGAAGAAACCATTCGCGTCTTCACAACTCGCCCTGACACCCTGTTCGGTGTCACGTTCGTCACGCTCGCACCAGAACATCCACTCGCTGAAGAGCTGGTCAAGGGAACCGAGTACGAGGCCGGTTGGCAGGCCATGCACGATGTCTATGCCAACATGAGCGAGTTCGATCGAATCAAGAACCTCAACAAGAAGGAGGGTGTTTCACTTGGCCGCTTTGCCATCCACCCGCTTACTGGTGAAAGGATTCCAATCTGGGCCGGTAACTTCGTTCTCGCTACATACGGAACTGGTGCCGTCATGGCTGTTCCAGGTCATGATGAACGTGATTTCGACTTTGCCAAGACGTACGATTTACCCATCAAGCGTGTGCTGGTCGAAAACGAGAATGGCGATGCTGATGAAGAACTTGAATCAGCCTATACGGAAGACGGATACATGGTTCATTCTGGCATAGGTGGATTCGATGGACAGTTCGGAGATGCTGCTCGTACTGCTGTCATCGATGCCCTTGAAGCCGCTGGCAAGGGCGATCGTCAAATCAATTGGAAGATTCGCCCTTGGCTCATCAGTCGCCAACGTTACTGGGGTACACCGATTCCAATCATTCACTGTGAAGACTGTGGAGCCGTTCCTGTTCCTGAAGATCAACTCCCAGTTGAACTACCACGAGACGTTGTCTTTGATGGGAAAGGGAATCCATTGGAAACATCAGAATCCTTCCTTAACGTATGTTGCCCTGATTGTGGCAAAGATGCCCGACGTGAGACCGATACGATGGATACATTCGTTGACTCATCGTGGTACTTCTTGCGTTACACCGATGCCAACAATCTCGAACAGTGGTACGATTCAGATATCGCAGACTATTGGATGAACGTTGACTTTTATTGTGGTGGAATTGAACACGCCCAAATGCACTTGATTTACGCTCGATTCTACACCAAGGCACTTCGTGATCTTGGCTTCCATAGCATCGATGAGCCATTCAACGAATTGCTCTGTCAAGGCATGGTCAACAAGAGCGCCCCTTTCTGTGAAACCTGTTCCGTTACACTCTCAGTAGATCATGCTGGCTCGCCTTGTCCACATTGCGATTCAGCACTCGGTGAGCGCTCGGCCAAGATGAGCAAGTCGCTTGGAAACACAGTTTCACCTGAACAGATGATCGAGCAATTCGGAGCCGATACCGTTCGATTGTTCATCCTCTTTGCTGCGAATCCAACCGCTGGAATGGATTGGTCCGATTCAGCTGTTGAAGCCAATCATCGAGTGATGCAACAATTGCAAACCATGCCGGACCAACTCCTCGGATGGGACAAGCCTGCCCATTCCATCGATGCATGGATGCTGGCTCGACTCCGACAGCGTCTCCAACAGTGGTCCGATGCAATGGACCGATACGACTTGCGTCGAGCCGTTGAATGCTCCCATTATGACATGGTTAAGGACATCAACTGGTACGTACGTCGAGGTGGAGGCAACGCTGAAGTTGGCCGAACATTGCTTCACTCTTGGACGCACATGATCGCTATCGCAACACCTCACCTCGCGGAAGATTGGTGGGCACAACTTGGTGGAGAAGGACTCCTTGCTGCGCATGTGATGGATGACATTCAAGCCGTCAGCGAAGAGGATCAAGCCCTCCTCGATGGAGAAGCATTGATTCGTGATCTTCTCGAACAAGCGCGAAAGGTTCGCAGTGTTGCTGAGCGACACATCGATGGAGAAGCAACATCGCTCACCATCGTCACCTCTGCGTCTTGGCGGAACGAAATGGCTGAGATGGCATTGGCTCACCTTGGCAAAGGGAACAACATCAAATCGTTCATGGGCATATTGACTCAATCCGAACTTGCACAAGGGGAAACACGTGGTGAACGACTCGGATTCTGGAACAAGCGCATGCTTCCTCAAGTGTTCAAGTGGGATGATGAAAAGAAACGGATTCTTTGTTCATCACTGAGTGAAACTGGTGTCTATACAGATGCATCTTCCTTTATTTCGAAAGAACTTGGTCTTGAATCCGTACAGGTCGTTCGTGGTGAAAGCAAAGAGGATGAGACTGGGAAAGCTGGCGTTGCGATGCCTCTTTCACCCGCATTCATCTATGCTTGATTCTCTTCTTCACCAGCTTCGGATTCTTGTGAACCTTCCTCCTGAAGTGCTTTAGGTTCCGTATCAAGTGTTGGAACTGGCTTCTCGTGGGAGGTCTGCGTTGGCGGCTTGAACGATCGAGACCCCATGTACGCAGCGAAGGCTATGAGAATGAAAGCGAGAATCATCAATATTTGATTGAATCCAAAAGAGGATTCAGGTTGTTCTGCCTTAGGTTCTGCCGCAATGACAGCACATCCTTGTTCATCGACAACCTCCCCTAACGTAGTGGACGGACACAAATCATTCGTGTTCAAGATTCCATCTGAGTCCGTATCAGCTT
>JBMYJV010000111.1:0-4061 GCA_049594755.1 Candidatus Poseidoniaceae archaeon | reverse complement strand
CGAGTTTTTTGGTGCTTGTTTCTCCACTCTCAACGTCAATGCGAAGCATCGATTCAGAACCACGCTCTCCAAACAACCACGCTCGGTCGTGCTCAGATTCGTAAACCATCGTTGTCGATGCATACGGTAGAACCTGAACAGAGTCCTTCAAAATGATGTAAAATTCTTCGTTCGTTGAAGCGACTGAACCTCCGTCTTTCGTAGCATGAATGGAGTGTATTTCACTTCCATTCCCCATCATCTGTCGAACGTTTTGTGGAGCTGTGGAATCGCCGTCCCAATACACATGAGCGAGTACGATTTGAGGCGATGGCGAGGCTGGACTCTGCGAGGAAGAGGTTTGAATTGCGAAGGTTCCAGCGACCAAGAACGTCGAATCTTCGAGGTACACCACCTTGTCCCAAATGACGAACTCTTGGAGAGGAGCGCTTGTTGTAACAAGTCCTTGTCCGTTCAACCCACGGAGACCAGAGCCTCCGTCCTCGGATGTGATGAGCAATCGGTTGTTCAACAGCGACGTTGAATCAACTGCAATACCATGGATGCCAAACTCGGAACCGAACGTGTCGCTCAAGATTTGATCGAATACCATACCGTCAACATACGTCGAGAGGGTGTTCAACGATGTTGAAAAGGTAACAGTCCCCTCTGAATCGGCCGAAAACAAGGTGAGGTTTCCTATCGCAGGGTCGTTCTCAGGCAGGATATCATCAACATCATCAGAACCCATTTGTTGGTACATTTTGAGACCATCCTGCGTCTTCAGGATACCGCTGTGAGCCTCGCTCCAATCTGCGTCTTGGTGATACTCGACATCAATGAGGAATTCACCCTCTTCAAACACCAAATCATGAGAAGGATCAGTTCCAACCACCATGCCTTCAAGCGAACTTGTTCCACCGATGAGGAATCCACCGATGATGACGAAGACAAAAAACAGGCCTATTGCAAGCCATTGGTGCTCTGATTCTTCCTCGAGCAACTTCCTCCAGCCACTCGCCATGGATTCTGCTGTCGTTGAACAATTAAGTTTCTTCCCATCAAGAATCAGCAAAATTGACCATCAATCCCTCAGTGGTAACGCATCGGAGGGATGATAAAGGGAGCATCAGTCGGAGGGATGCTTGGAGGACTGAAAATGGCACGTAAGCCCGCATCCATGTATCGCCGTCTCAAGGGACCTGCATATACTCGACGCAAGTATATCGGTGGTGTTCCGAACAACCGTATCCTCGCATACCACTCAGGAAACCGCCGTGCTGCGGAAACAGGTGGGTTCCCAGTTGTCCTCGAGCTACGTGCTGACAACAACTGTCAGATTCGACACACTGCTCTTGAAGCAGCCCGTGTCATTTCCAATTCCACCATCCGTAAGGAAGCTGGTGCACAAGGATACGCTCTCCGTGTCCACACCTACCCTCACCACGTCCTGCGAGAAAACAAGCAAGCGACTGGTGCTGGTGCAGACCGTGTGTCCCAAGGTATGCGATGTGCTTTCGGAAAGAATGTCGGAACCGCTGCTCGTGTTCGACGAGGTCAGCGAATCATCTCGATCCACTGCAATGCAGCCAACTACCTCACAGCGAAGGATGCACTCCGCAAGGCAGGTATGAAGTTCCCAACACCTACAACAACTCGTGTTGTTCGTGGTGCAGAACACCTCAAGGGACTTGTTTGAACAAGCCGCACGTATCCATCAATCGATGGTACGTTCATGCGAATGCTCATTGATGATGAAGTTCTGGAAGGTTTGAGGTGATTTCATGCGAGTTGCAGTACTCAAGGAAGACAATTGTCAGCCGAAGAAGTGCAACGACGAGTGTTTTCACTACTGTCCACCTGTTCGTAATGGGCAAGAATGCATCGTCATGGACGAGAAGACTGGCAAGCCACACATCTCTGAGTCACTTTGCATCGGATGTGGAATCTGCATCAACAAATGCCCACATGATGCCTTGATCATCGAACAATTACCGAGCGAACTCGAAACCGATATGATTCATCGATACAGCTTGAACGGTTTCCGCCTGTTTCGCCTTCCAACGCCGACAAAGGAATCTGTCGTTGGAATTCTTGGCCCAAACGGTATGGGTAAATCGACCGCATTCAACGCACTCGCCGGACGAATGACGCCCAACTTGGGCGATTGGCTAGACCAATCTCCTGATTGGAACAACGTTATCGATGCTTTACCGAAAGGTGAACTTCGTGATTTCTTCATCTCCGTTCGAGATGGAGGCATCAAAGTCGCACTCAAGCCACAGAACGTTGATCGTTTGCCAAAGCGCGTTCAAGGTACAGTCGAAGGTCTGCTTCGAAAGGTCGATGAGCGCGACATGTTTGACGAAATGACGAATGCCCTCGGCATTTCACATCTTCTCGAACGAACGGTTCAGCAACTGTCCGGAGGTGAACTGCAACGAATGGCCATTTGTGCGACCATTTTGCGAGATGCAGACGTCTATTTCTTCGACGAACCATCGTCGTACTTGGATATCCACGAACGAATGCGAATCGTTCGAATCATCCAAGAATTAGCCGAGTCAAAACGTGTCATCGTGATTGAACACGACCTTGCTGTGCTTGACGTACTTGCCGATTTGGTCCACATTGTCTACGGGAAGAAAGGCGCCTTCGGCATCTTTACACCTGCACGTTCAACGAGGACAGCCATCAATGCCTATCTTGACGGATTCCTTGTCGAGGAGAACGTGCGTATTCGTGACAAACCGATTCGATTCCTCAAGCATCATGAGCGGACTGCCGAGAAAGGCAGCGTCGTTGTTCAATGGGGCGAACTAGGAAAGCAGCTCGGCAATTTCGAATTATCCACTGGCGAAGGTTCCGTACATCGTTCAGAGGTGGTCGGTGTTGTTGGGCCAAACGGCACTGGAAAGTCGACGATGATCAAGATTCTAGCAGGTGAACACGAGTATGACAACGGCTGGGTAACCAACGAAGCGACCGTGTCCTACAAGCCTCAACACATCGATGTCGACATGGATTGCACCGTACAAATGTGGCTTGATAGTGAACTCGGGATGCGATGGCGAAGTGGTGAATTCAATGTCAATGTCATTCGGGCATTGGGCGTTGACTCGTTGCTACCTAAGCGCGTCAAGAAGTTGTCTGGCGGAGAGCGACAAGCTGTTTCCATCGCCGTTTGCTTGGGTCGAGAAGCCGATTTATACCTTCTTGACGAGCCATCCGCACACCTTGATGCCAATGCTCGTATGGAGGCTGCAAAGGCCATTCGGCGAACAATGGAAGCCAATGAAAAGTCTGCCTTCGTGATCGATCACGACGTCTATTTCATCGACATTGTCAGTGATTCCTTGCTTGTCTTCGAGGGTGAGGGTGGCGTTCATGGTAAAGCAATGGGCCCATATTCGCTACGTGATGGAATGAATCGTTTCCTCAACGATGTCAACGTCACCTTCCGAAGAGATCACGACTCAAAGCGACCTCGAATCAACAAGGCTGAGAGCCGGAAAGACCGTGAACAACGGGAAGTTGGGGACTTTTATTCGTTCGATAGCAAGTAAGGCGTCACGAGTTCTAAAGACCATCACCATGAGGACACACCATGCCTGTCGGCGTTCCACCAAAGGGAGGACCCCTTGGACGAAGCCGCTCGCGTCTCTCTGCTTCTGGACTGACCACGTACCTACGATGCCCACGTCAATGGTACCTTACTCGTAAGGTTGGACTTTCCTCACCATCATCGATAGGACAGGTTACTGGCTTGGTGGTTGAGGATGCTCTTTGTCGAGTTCTGATGCACCGCCCTGGGCCAATGAATTCAATGGATGAGCTACGAACTTGGGCGTATGAACACTGCAAAGAAGAGGCTCTGACGGCTTGGCAAGAAGGTGAAAACGCATGGAATGCTCGACTTTGGAAACGAGATGATTCGGATTGGTCCACGGTCGAAGTCGAGAATTATGAACAAAAAATACGCCACGGCGTGGATTTATTTCTCGAAGAGGTCGAAGCGTGTTTCAATCAAAATGGCGGCCCGTTTGTTGAACAGTATCGTTCGGGGACTCCACCATTCAATG
>JBMYJV010000110.1:0-4124 GCA_049594755.1 Candidatus Poseidoniaceae archaeon | reverse complement strand
CCCTTTCCATGCATCGATGGCAGAACAGAGATTTGAACAAGAATAGGCGATTTTTCCTGCATGCGATGGTAAGAGAAGCGGGGTCGCTTCAGTTGCTGTTTCACGGAGGGTCGTACTCGACTTAGCATCGAGTGTTTCCATAGCTACGATGGCTTTCAGCGTACTCTCATTGTATTCCTCTGTTGGTTTGAGAATGAGGTGCCCGGTTTGGCTCGAATTGAGTTGTTCGAGGAAGTGTTGCAGTGATGTGAGAACGGTGGCAGCATCAGCATCTTCCGTCGAACTGTTCGGTTCAAGGCCTGCATGTTCACAGACGGCGTTTGCATAGATGCCTCCGAGGTTGATTTTTCCTCCAAGGGTTGAAACAAGGTCTCTATCAGACTCAGCAAAGGCTTCTTCCAGTGATTCAAGTGTCAAGGTATGTGGATCAATCGCAGCTGGTGGAGGGATGTACGTCTCTCCTTTTTTGATGGTTCGACCCGAATAACTTGCATGGGTCAGAGGTTGGATGATGACATCGTTCTCATCCATGAGGATGACATTCCCGTTTCGAAACAACTCAACACTGAGTGAGCGTTGGCCGTTTTTTGTGTCGAAACGAAACATAAGGACTCGATCAAAGCCCAACTGTTCGACCTTGGTCAATCGAGCATTCTTGAGATGCTTTCTCAATACCATAGCAAAGGAAGGAGGCGTCATTGGCATTGGACGATCGCGTTTCGATGTGTAGACACGCTGCCCACGAACGATAACCAGGTCAAATTGGTCAGCCTCCTTAGGATTGATTCGAAGAACGATTTGCTCGTAGTGAGGCATGTAGGCTTTCTTGACGTAGGCTCCTGACCAAGCATCCAATTCGAGCGATACTGCTCGAACATCGAAACCGGTCATGGAGTCTTTCATGTCAATCCCTGCTATTCTACAAACTTCAACAGTACTTTACCAATGTTCTTTCCATCATGGATGTGTTGGTGGGCCTTTGCAACGTCTTTTGCATCGTAAATCGAGTCGATGATCGGCGTTAATGCACCCTCTTTGATTCCTTTGAGGATGTTTTGCATTTGTTCTTGCATGACGTCTTCATCGTTCCATGTTCCCATATGAACGCCAAAAACCCCTTGATTTCTGGACATCATGAGCATCGGATCGAACCGTGGTCGACTTCGTAATGCCTTGAGCGCCTTCCACAATGATCGCTTCGAAGATGGAGCAGCCGATGACATCCCATAGGTGTACAACTTACCACCTTGAGCAAGAACGGACAGGCTACGTTTGAGGTGCTCGCCACCGATTGGATCGAGGATGTGATCTACACCCCGTCCGTTGGTTTGAGAACGAACGATTTCAACGAAATTTTCGTTGTGACGATCGATGGCTACAGCATCGTAAGATCGGATGATGTCGGCCTTTCCAGCCGAGGCTGTTGACCAGACGTTGGTCACACCTGCCCATTGACACAATTGCAGTGCTGCTGTTCCAACACCCCCTCCTCCACCGTGGATAAGGACAGAATCGGTTGGTTTGAGATTACCAAGATGATGGAGCATGTGGTGTGCAGTGATGTAGGTCACAGGCATCGAAGCAGCAGCTTCGAGAGAGATTTCATCTGGAATCGGCAGCGTTCTTGAAGCATCCGTGACCACGTGACTCGCTTGACCACCTGTACGCATCAGGCCAACAACTCTCTGACCGATTTCGAATCCCTGGACACCCTCTCCAAGAGCGTGGACAACTCCACTCACTTCGTAGCCTGGTGTAAATGGAAATGGAGGTCGTGGCTGATAGAAACCAAGTCGCATCAGTGTGTCTGCAAAATTGATTCCAGCATAATGGACGGCAATACAAACTTCGTGTTCGCCTGGCTCAGGAATCGGAATCTCTTGGATGTCGAGGACATTTGGTCCTCCTGCCTTGGTGATTACAACACGGTACGCCATTCAATCATCTCCTCGAATCCAACCTTGTTCAGTCTGTTGAACACGACCTGCACGTTCGTGTGAAAGTAGGTGAGCGAGGGTTTGGTCCTGAGCAAGGCCTGGATGTGCATCAGGTGTGTTGGCATAGGCTTCGGTGGATATCTCAGGAATCGCTGCAAGCCCTGATTCGACTGCATCGAGAACACGTTGATGACGCTCCATTCGATGTTTGATGTAATACGCAAGTGTCTTCTGTGGAAGAGGAATAACGGGTCCATGACTCGGGAACATCAGGTGAGGATCGAGTTTTTGCAGTCGTTGAAGTTGTTCGATGTAGACGTCCATATCACCTGTTCCGGGAGGAATGAGTATCGTTCCAATACCAGCAACCATGTCTCCAGCAACAAGTCCAGCATCGGAGAGGAGACAAACGTGGCCAGGGTGGTGGCCTGGTGTAATCAGTACGGTCCAGTCTTGGTTGCCAAGTTGAAGCACTTCTCCATCCACAAGAATACGATCACAATGAACCGTCCTAGATGTGTATTCACTCCCCCATACGGGAACATCGAACGCCTCACGAAGCAAGTCCATATCGCCGATGTGGTCGCCGTGTGAGTGGGTGAAGAGGATGGCGATTAACTCACCACGATGACGGTCAACCGCTTCAGCAAGTTGTTCCATTCCTTCCCGCATTCGACATGCAGGGTCGACTAGAACAAATTCACCTTCTGGGTCACCAACGAGGTAGGCGTTGGTATGGTCTGCTGGAGGCAGCGTAGCTGTTTTGACAGGAACAACTTCGACGCCATGAGCAAAGAGGATTGACCGACGACCAGGTTGTCGTTCCTGAAGATCCTGAGCTGTTTGAATCATATCACCATCGAAGTGCTTCAACGTTCGATCAACCTCCATCAGGAGTGTAACAACAGGCGGAGCAACCCGGATTTCATGACGCTTCCAACGCTCAATCATCTCGGATGGCCTCATCCACTCAAGAGCGGTGAATTCTGTTTGCAAATCTGTTGTAGGATTGAATTCCTGATCTCCAATGTGTAGATGGAAGAACGTGTTCTCGAATTGCATCGGTCCAAATGGAGGCGTCGTTCTACTGGAGATGTGTCTCAATTCAGAGGTGTTGAGAGCAATCTGTCCGTCTTTCAGTGCATTGATGAAGGCCATCTTATCCTCAAGGATGCTCTTTCTCAACTCAACATCAATCATTGAGACTGAGGAGCCGTTCGGAACAACGCCCAATTCTTCGGTCATTTCACGAACAACGGCCACAACCGATGAAGTTGAACCACTTGTCGTATTCTGAACAAAGGATTCTCCCTCATGATCGGTTCTGGATACACCGCCTCCAGGAAAGGCCCAGTAGCCAGGAAACGCTCGCATGGATTCAGCACGTCGTCCCAGAAGGACTTCGACACCATCCGGGCCATCACGTGTCAATGTCAACGTCACCGTAGGACGTGGAGGCTTCCTCGCAAATGCGGGAAGGTTCACACCCTCTGGGACTTCGCTCATGTTCCACCCTAAGGGTGGACCGCTTCAAGCCTTTGTGGCTTCACTCGTTTCGTCGAATGAATGCAGCTCCGAGGAGTGCAAGCATTCCAACAAGTCCAGTGAATCCAGGAGCGTCATGCATTGGGTTCTCGTCGCTGTAAGCATCTGCAGAGATGGAGTACAATCGGACCTCATCCCAAGATTCGGCGGTTTCACCGATGTGGATCATATCACCAACGGAGAGTGTTCCTGAACTGTCAGCGTCATGGAACATGATGTCGGAGTCCATTCCAGCATCTGCGATTGCAACGGACATGACCGTTGTGCAGGTCATCGTTTCTTCACCAGTTTCCATGTCATAGTCGGATTCGCAGGTTGCAAGTTCAATCTTGTAATCGGAGAGATCGCCTTCAAAGTGGAAGTCCATGTCAGAGGTGACGTACATGACAATCTCATCAGAATCGCCCATGTCCATCTCGCTGTCATCGTCCATTCCGCCGTCATCCTCGCCTCCTTCCATGGAATCTTGGTAGGATACAAAGTCCATGATGAAGGTTTCAAGTTCGCTTTCGCTTAGAGTTCCTGAGGAATCTGAGTCGCTGTTGTTCATGATTTCGTTGATATCGCTCTTCATTTCATCTGGAAGGCAGCATCCTTCATCCATTTCAAGGAAGGCAAAGAATTCTTCAGGAGTCAATTCAC
>JBMYJV010000109.1:0-4149 GCA_049594755.1 Candidatus Poseidoniaceae archaeon | reverse complement strand
TTGGACTTGGCGCATGGGATCTGATTGGTATTTTCGTCGGCATTCCGCTCTCGATTTGGATCATGATTGGCCTTGCGACGCGCGGTGGTCGAGCCCGACGATTTGAGGAATCACTCAAGCAGGCGACACATCGGGAGGAATTGGAAGACATCGCACTTGGATACGAACGGGCCGTAATGATGCGCATGCTTGGCCCACATCAGGCCATTCGACTGGAGCGATTACGGACAGAGTTGGACGATGCATTGGAAAAAGAAATCGAATATGGTAGCAAGTCCGTTCCTGCGATTCCTGGCCAACCTCAAAATTACGAATCCCAATTAGGATGGCAAGATGAAGGTTGAGGACTCACCCTTGATTTCATGAACTCCATTTGCTTCGGAGGTCCATGGCCGAAGATGCTGAAGAGCAACCGGTGTTTGAAACAAGCACAGGACCGGTGCGTGTCATCACTGCAGCATCCCTGTTTGATGGCCATGATGCGGCCATCAACGTCATGCGAAGACTCATTCAATCATCCGGTGCTGAAGTCATCCATTTGGGACACGATCGTTCAGCAAAAGATGTGGTTGATTGTGCCATTCAGGAGGATGCACATGCCGTTGCGCTAACATCCTATCAAGGCGGTCACGTTGAGTATTTCACATACATTCGACAACTGCTGGATGAAGCTGGTTGCGAGCACGTTCGTATCTTTGGCGGTGGAGGTGGAACCATCACACCTCCAGAAATTCGTGAACTGCACCAAGCAGGCATCTCCAAGATTTACTCGCCTGATGACGGACGAACCATGGGTCTCTTTGGCATGATTCACCATTTGATGGGTATCGCACAAGAGGTTGACTTGACATCAGATGCACGAATGAAGAGCCTTGAGGGTCCGGTCACACCTGAAGATATGGCCAAGGTTGGACTGCTTCTCACACTCTCGGAATCCGCAGATGAAACGACCTTCAAGCAGACACTCGAAGCCTGTCGTTCTTCATCCAAGGATGTCCCGGTCATTGGATTTACAGGTACAGGTGGTGCAGGGAAATCGAGTCTTCTCGACGAATTGATGCTTCGCATTCAGCGAGACAATCCGGGCAAGAAGGTCTGCTTGCTCTGTGTTGATCCGACACGTAAGCGAACCGGTGGAGCGCTTCTTGGCGATCGTATCCGAATGAATTCCCTTTCCAACAACGACCTCTACATGCGAAGTCTTGCCAGTCGTGGCAGTGGTTCTGAAATCAGTGCCAACCTCGACCGAGCCATCGAAGTTGCAAAGGCGGTTGGCTTCGACCTCATCTTCTGTGAAACAAGTGGTATCGGTCAAGGAAGCGATGCCATCACTTCGGTTGCCGACCATTCACTCTACGTCATGACCGCTGAATTTGGCGCTCATACCCAACTCGAAAAGATCGAAATGCTCGATGTTGCAGACCTAGTAGTTCTCAACAAGTACGAGAAGCGTGGAAGTGAAGACGCACTTCGAGCCATTCGAAAGCAGGTCCGACGCAACCGAAATCTGTTCGATGTTGCTGATGAGGAACTTCCTGTCGTTGCCACCATTGCGAGTCAATTCGCAGACCCTGGTGTCGATGCCTTGTGGCAGAAACTCTCAGCCATGGTCGGATTTGAGGCAAGGGCGCCAATGGAAATTGTCGGTGAACGAAAAGGTGTCATCCCACCAGAGCGTGTCCACTATCTCTCCGATATTGCTGCAACCATTCGAACCTATCACGAAGAAAACACAGCCATTGCCGAGAAACTCCGCCTTTGTCAACACCTTGAATCTGCAAAGGAACACGTTCCATCCATCGCTAAGGATGTGGACGACCAAATTGCAGAACTCTTGGAAGAGATTGAAACGGCTCGTGAAGATCTCGCAAACTATCGAACCTTGGCTGATGAGTACCGAAGTGGAGAATATACCTACCACGTTCGTGGTAAGCCGTTCTCGGTCCAAACGACGACCGAATCACTGGCACATTCCAACATTCCACGTGTTGCATTGCCAACGTTTGCTGATGATGGCGAACTGTTCGAATGGTTGAGCAAAGAAAACGCTCCTGGTCATTTCCCATACACTGCAGGCGTATTCCCGTTCAAGCGAACCGACGAGTTGAGTGCTCGAATGTTTGCTGGTGAAGGTGAACCTGAGCGAACCAACCGACGATTCCACTATCTCAGTCAAGGACAAGATTACGTTCGATTGTCAACAGCCTTTGACTCTGTTACGCTCTACGGTCGTGACCCTGCACTACGCCCAGACATTTGGGGCAAGGTCGGAAACTCGGGTGTCAGCATTGCAACATGCGATGATGCAAAGCGCCTCTACTCTGGATTCGATCTCTGCGATTCCAACACATCGGTTTCGATGACCATCAACGGTCCTGCTCCAATCCTGCTCGCATTCTTCCTCAATGCAGCCATTGACCAACAAGTCGAGAAACATCTCGAAGAACAAGGCAAATCCATTGAACCACTCGATGTTGCCTATCGTGGAGAACTACCAGAAGGACACAATGGATTCGGTCTTGGAACGGTCGGGCGACGTGGCGATGAATTGGTTGATGCTGAAACCTATGCGGAAATCAAAGCACGAACCCTCTCAACCGTCCGTGGAACCGTTCAAGCAGACATCCTCAAAGAAGACCAAGCTCAGAACACCTGCATCTTCTCGACTCCGTTTGCACTCAAACTCATGGGCGATGTTCAACAATACTACATTGACCACAACGTACGCAATCACTACTCTGTTTCCATCAGTGGTTATCACATTGCAGAAGCAGGAGCAAATCCTATCACACAACTCGCTCTTACGCTCGCAAACGGCTTTACCTATGTCGAATACTATCGAAGCCGTGGCATGGACATCGACAAGTTTGCACCAAACCTCTCCTTCTTCTTCAGCAATGGATTGGATCCCGAATACACCGTGATTGGCCGAGTTGCTCGACGTATCTGGGCAGTAGCCATGCGTGACTTGTACGGAGCCAACGAGCGTTCTCAGAAATTGAAGTACCACATCCAAACATCGGGTCGTTCACTCCACGCTCAAGAAATCGATTTCAACGATATCCGTACAACGTTGCAAGCACTTCTCGCTATTCAAGACAATGCCAACTCGTTGCACACCAACGCTTACGATGAAGCGATCACAACACCAACAGAGGAATCCGTACGACGTGCGTTAGCCATCCAACTCATTGTCAACAAAGAATCTGGATGGACCAAGACAGAAAATCCACTGCAAGGTGCTTTCATCGTTGATGAACTCACAGACCTCGTTGAAGCAGCTGTTCTCGAAGAATTCGAAGCCATTAGCCGTCGTGGTGGAGTTCTCGGTGCAATGGAGACCATGTACCAGCGTGGAAAGATTCAGGACGAATCGATGTACTACGAGCATCTCAAGCACGATGGAACGCTTCCAATCATTGGTGTCAACACCTTCCAGAATCCGAACGCACAAGTCTTCGATGAGTCAAGTGCGGATGATTTCGAAATGGAATTGGCTCGAGCAACTCCTGAAGAAAAGCAAGCCTGTCTCGAGCGAACTGAAGATCGTCAAACAAAGGAAGGCGATGCGACATCGGCTGCTCTCGCTCAACTGCAAGAAGTTGCAAGAACAGGCGGAAACGTCTTCGAAGAGCTCATGGAGACCGTCAAGGTTGCAAGTCTAGGACAAATCACAGATGCATTGTTCCGAGTTGGTGGGCAATACCGAAGAAATATGTGAGCATTTGAATTTGGACTCAATAGTTTTGATATTTTTGGACACTTCACTTTCCAGTAGGTGGAAAGAATACCATTTGAAATATCGGAAAAGGTCAGAAAATCAACACTTTTTACCCTCAAATGAAGCGAAGACAATATATCTTCATGGCTCAGTGGCGACCGAAGAGGAACATCCTCTCTGGTGAAATTCCATGAGTTGTAAGTTGGACCTTCCACTGGGACCATCCTTCCGAGATGCACACATCGAAGCTGACCTACAAGGTCGATTGGACGAGGGCAGAAAGGTATGGGCGATTGGAGACATCCATGGACATCTCGGCACGTTCCGCGCACTGATTCATCGCTTGAAACTCAATGCGGAGGACCGTGTAATTTGTCTTGGCGACATGATTGATCGGGGCCCAGATTCTGCAGGATTGGTTGATTACA
>JBMYJV010000108.1:0-4252 GCA_049594755.1 Candidatus Poseidoniaceae archaeon | reverse complement strand
TTGACGACCACAGCAACGGAAGCGTTGGAATGTTCCGTGAGTATTACGATGAATGAAACGCACATTACCATCACGAGCATTGGACTTCCCGACCACGATTTTGAATCCACTCTCGCCTGCTCAGAAGCTAACGATTGCACCCGTGCTCAAAACTACGAATGGAGCATCCCTCGTTCTCCTACTAACGATACGTCCGGTGGTCACGATGCAACGAACTGTCCAGAAGCAAACGGTGATTACGAATGTGCTCCCGCTCTCGGTGAAGTAGCGATTGCCATTAATGGCGTGCCGTTTTTTGGACCTGAGGACGGTCCTGGTGGCGACGCAGTTGCCTCCCAACACGGTATGTACGAGGAAGATCGCCAGAATATCGAACTCGGCGTTTGTCACGGCCATGCAGGCATGGGCGGAACCTACCATTACCACGCCGACGCCAATTGTCTTCATTGGCATCCC
Organism: Candidatus Poseidoniaceae archaeon; assembly: GCA_049594755.1. Lineage (GTDB taxonomy): Archaea > Thermoplasmatota > Poseidoniia > Poseidoniales > Poseidoniaceae > MGIIa-L2. Next base: position 3,796 of record JBMYJV010000108.1, on the reverse strand, counting down.
GAGGAAGGCGAGGATATGCATGATTATGACATCAGTACGCCTTCTGTCGTGGCAAACAATACGTACGATGGAAACCATTCAAAGGTCATCGGAGTGGCAATGGACGGGTATCCAATTTACGGTTTCTGGGGCTATGATGATGACATGAACATCGTCGAGATGACCAGTTCATATCGCTTGAAGCCTGGTGAAACTGGCTACAATGGTATCGATGATTACGAATACGTTCCTGGATTAGGCCATCTCGACGTCTGTAATGGCCACTTTGGGCCAACGCCTGATTTCCCTGAAGGGATTTATCACTATCATTCAACGATTGTCAATGGAGAAGGCGCCATGGGTTTCCCTTACTTTTTGATCTGCTACCATGGAGAGGCAGAACTTGATGCTGGTGGTGGCGGTGCGGATTGTTCCGGATTCGGTGAAACATGGGGTCCAGGCATCGGGCCGCCGCCTCCCGGCTGTGAGGGCGGTCCTGGGGCTCAATTGGAAGACGTAGAGAACGCATCACGAACCGTTGTATCGCCGTATGCGATGATTTGGTTGCTGTTGTTTGCCTTCGCCATGTTGATGCGTCGGCGAATGTAGAGTGCCTATTTCATGGAATTGAGCCAATAGGCTGTGTTGATGAGGCCTGCAAAGGAAACCCAAGCAATATATGGCCACATCAATCGAGATGCGAATGGTGCAGTTCCGTTAATCAGAAAAACGTACCAGAGGGAAAAGACGACCATCCCAATGATCATCAACAATGAGATGAGATATCGTTCTGAGTTAAACACAGAAGGCCATGCGAGATTAAGAGCAAGTTGAATCAGGAAACAGGCAACGACGAGGTTGAACTGTTGTAAATCCTCTTGTTTACTCAGAACCGAGGTAAAGCTAATGGCAAGCGTGGTGTAAAGAACGGCCCAAACAGGACCAACAACCCAGCCTGGTGGTTGAAAGAACGGTTCGTAGTCCGAATCAAATGTCACTTGATTCGCCCAACCGAGAATCACTCATCGAGGTGAGGATCGATATCGATTGGGATGAGTTCGTTGTCGTACTCATAGACTGCAATCTTGAGTGGGTCGAGAACGAAACGGACGCTTGCTTCTTCAAGTCCGTAGAGCGAAATAAGTTCGGCCTTGAACTCTTCACGGAGTTCGTCTTCCTTGGCGTAAAGTGGGGCGCCCATTCCGATTTGGAGTGCACGTGCACCGATGATTCGAGCTCGTTCAAAACGTGTGTGGAGTCGTGCTGGCTTGACCATTTTTTCACCTTACGACGTAACCGTCGCAGTGTTTCGACTGAGGTCCTGTTCTTCAACCCATCGGAAGGATTTCATTCGGATTCGTGAACAAATTCTTTGTGTCTGCGCATCGTTTGGACGTACATGATGAAGGCGGGAATGATGGCTGCTAAGGTCAAGCCAAAGATGGCAATGGCGAGATCGGACTCGCTCCCTTGTCGATCATTTGTTGGGAAGAAGTTGTTCGGGCCTTCATCGACCAAATCGTACCCCTGTGAACTCAACGTCGACGCTCTAGTGAGTGGAATTCGACCTGGGGTTTCAAGCGTGACAACAATGCTTGTCACATTCTCATCCAACAAATCCGAGATGTTCATTGAACTCGTATAGATGTGATACGGCATCTCGGTTTCGTTTGTATCGTTGGTGTAGTTGAAGACCTCATTTGTCACATTGGCAAAAGCGTGGTCGGTGACAACGAGAGGTTGGTCGATGAAGGAATACTCATGCGGACGGTTCTTTGTAATCCACACGTGAACAACGTGTCCATCGTCAGCTTCCCAGTTAAGGGTGCCATTGGTCATGTTCAATTCGAGGAATCCGTCCCATTCACGGGTAAAGTTGTCCAGCGTCGCTGCAAGTTCGTTTGATTGCGATGGGCCAACAAGAAGACCTTCACCGTTGAGAACGACGTCAGGAACGCCCCAAAAGCCGTATGTTTCATACAATCGAATGTTGGAATCTGAGTAGAAGTGAAGATCTGCTGGAGATGGATGATGTTGGATGATGGTCGTATCCGTTCGGTTCAACTCTTTCAATTCCTGAGAAACAAGTTCACAAGGTTCGCACCAATCGGCAGAGAAGTACTCGATGAAATGCGTCGTTTCTTCGGATGCACATGTCTCGTTACTGAGAACACAATTGACGTCAAACGTGCGTACATCGTACATCTTGGCGGGAGCATATTCTCCAAAATGCCCGATATGGGCTGTTGACTGTGAGGAAAGAAGAACCGTCAACAGAAGCGTTGTGAGCAACGCTGTAGTCTTCCTCATGGTACGTGGATGCAGGGTCTTGTTAAAAGAGGGCCGCCTTCACGGCTTGACATGGACCAGCCTTGGTGGAAGCGACCATCGACGCTTCCGCTTCTTCTCGTGGTGATGGCATTGCTCATCATCGTGGTTGGAGGTACCATCCGCATTCACGATGCGGGCGAATCATGTCCGGATTGGCCCAAGTGTTTCGGAACGTACGGATTCATGGTCGATGAAGCGGAGCAGGAGGCTTATTGGGAGGCCAATCCGGATCAAATCGATAGTCGTGGAGCTGATCATCGCTACACCATTTTCGAAATTTTCGTTGAATGGTTCCATCGTCTCCTTGTTGGAATCATAGCCGTCCCGATACTTATCAATGCGATTATGGCTCACAAACTCAGGTCAGAATACGGCCATGGCTTGCGAAATCTCGCATTCGTTTCTGGTGTGCTTTTGGTGATTCAAGCGATTGCTGGAGCAGTAACTGTGTACTTCGATAATGCTGATTGGACGGTTGCAATGCACCTTTCCCTTGCGAGTATCTTTACATCGCTCCTGGTCTGGCAATACATTGCAATGCGAGCACAGGAAGGAGCAAATTGGGCATTCTTGTCCACGTCCAAAGCCTTCCTCGAACGTCAGAAGAAGCGGTTTGTGACCATCACCGCTTCCGTATTCATTCTCTTGATTCTTGGTGCTTGGGTTTCGAGCACTGCCGGAGGAAACTACAACCAGTCATGCAGTATTGGTTTCCCAAACGGCTGGCCAAAGTGTCAAGGTTCCATTCTTCCAAGTCTTGACGGGCCAGGAATTATCGTTCAAATGGTTCACCGTTTCGGTGCAGCCATCGTAGGATTGGTGCTGATTCTCACCTCTGCCAAGATTCGAGTCGATGCCCGAGATTTCGGTGAAGGTGAAGGATTCTCAAGAGCCGCTGAAGTTGTTACTGGATTTTGGATTCTCAACGTTTTCGTTGGAGGTATGTACATCGTCTTCGCAGATTCTAAAGAGTTCCCAGAATTCATCTCATTGCTGCACCTTGTCTTCGGTGTGACATCCTTCATTGCAGCTGCTGTTACCTTAATGATGCTCAGGCTGGCGTATCTTCACAAATCAATTCCTGGTGAGAGCGAATGAATGAAGAGCGGCCATCCTTGGTTTCCTTGCTCATCAAATTAATGAAATTGAGAGTCATTGTTCTCCTACAAATCACCGCAATATGTGCTATTTTGGTTCATGACTCGCTTGCTCGTTACGATTTGATCGATATCGAGCGCACATGGTTTGATACCATCTGGACATCGTTCATCACTTTGATTGGTGGAACATTATCTGCTGGAGGTTCGAACGCCATCAACATGTGGTACGACCGAGATATCGATACGAAGATGCGACGGACACAACATCGCCCTCTACCGATGGGACATCTTCAACCATCTACTGTCCTTTTGTTTGGTGTATTCATTTCCATTGCAGGATCTTCCTTGTTCTTCCTCTTGCACTGGAAGGCAGCGTTTTGGTCGTT
>JBMYJV010000107.1:0-4441 GCA_049594755.1 Candidatus Poseidoniaceae archaeon | reverse complement strand
TTCCTGCGACCCGGGTTCAATTCCCGGAGCGGGCGCCTCACTCATCTCTCTGATGTACTGTCACCGTACCGCACACTCGGCACCAAACCTTGATGCCGTCAATTCGTGGGGTTGCCCCTGCGATATCGATGCTTGCTCCACATTGGCATTGGACAACATTGCGCATGGTCGTGCCAACGCTTCGACGTTCATGAATTCAGCGCTTGTTTTGGTTTGACAAGACCAGTTCGTAGCGAAACATGGCTTTTGCAGTTGAGAATCCTTTGATCTCTTCAACATGAATCCTGATAATCGTCCAATCTCTCTCTTCGATAACTGCACGCAGTTGATGTTCGATATCGGCTTGCTTTTCCTGAATCGACCAGCCGCAAACCATCGATTCATCGTCTAATAGCAGAGGGAGAAGATCTGGTAAATGATCGACGCTCTCATGGGGCAGGTTTACCAAAAGAACGTCAACAGTACCAATCATCTCTGGCCTTGATTTCACGAGTTTGCGTGCGTCCATACAATCCACAACGTAAGTGCCATCTTGCTTGCGCTTGGAATGAAAATATTCCATATTCTGCTTCAGAAGAGGAGTTGCGTCCGGATTCATATCGTTGACGTACGCTTTGGAAACAAGGTTTGCATCTGTATACAACAGTGCCATCGATGGGCCCACTCCTGCATATGGATCGGCAACGACAAGTGGCCGGCCTTTCGACTGAGACAGGGAGGAAACTGCGTCAAGAGTTCGCATTCGTTGGGTTCCTAGGCGACCTGAAAAGTATGCAACAGCAGGATTGATGTTGAATTCATGGCCGTGTTCTCGGTATCGTGTTAGCGTCGAGTCGTCGTCGTTTCGAGCCTTGAGTACTCGTAAGTTACGAACTCTAAATTCACCTACAACACCGTCGTCATGACACACGACGCGAACCGATGGAAATTGTTCCAACATCGCTCGTGCAATTTCGTGTTCAACCTCAATCATCCCGTCTGGGATCTTGACGAGTAAAACATCTCCTTGTATCTCAAACGCTTGTGGGAACTCATCACCAAACTCAGTCCGTATCTCATCCGAAATGTGTTCCCAATAATGCCGGGTTTTCTTATCCGTTACATCAAGCTCAATGATTGAGTTTTCTCCCCAAACAGAGTCGTCTGCTTGAGGTGCATTCGAATTGAGTGGAATGGCCGTGTCGTGACCAACTCGTTGCACTCGATACCCGGTTTCATACCAGCCATTCGTTTTGCAAAGGTCAATCCAATGCGACGTCTGGGCACTCGGCACCCTCAAATGACGCATGGGTCTCGGAGAACCATCGCAAGTATGAGGTTTGAGGATGGAAAATGGCAGCATGACTGGCTTTGCGCTGATTGGAATGGGGCCCGGAAAGGTCGAATCCATGACGCTTGAGGCTGTTGAAGTTGCAAAAAAGGCTGATGTCCGTCTCTACGAAGCCTATACAGCATTGTGGCCTGAAGATGAATTGTCCAAATTGGAAGCGTTGATTGGCCCAATTGAACGCATCATGCGGCCTGCTGTTGAGCGGCCTGAAGAGCTGTTCGAACGAGCGAAAACGCAATCCATCGCCATCTTGGTTGTTGGTGATCCAATGCAGGCAACGACCCACATCGACTTTCAACTGCGTGCTCAGAAAGCTGGTCTTCCTGTTCGAGTGATTCATGGCATCTCTGTGACAACGCTTGTTCCAGGTTCAACAGGTCTTTCGGATTACAAATTTGGACGGTCAACAACGTTGACGTATCCGTACGGTGACTGGATTGTTACATCGCCACTCGAGGTGATGTTGAGAAATCAGATGCAAGGCCTCCACACCTTGGTGTTGTTTGACCTCGATCCTACTGGCGCAGGAACCGGTGACCAGCGCCCCATGCAGCCAGTGGATGCATTCGCAAGCATCGAAAAAATGGCTCAGAAACTCAGTGAATCAGATGTTGATGGGGCTTTGAAGGAACAAGCTGCATCCTTGTTTGAATCCATGTGCGTCCTTTGTTGTGACTTGGGTACAAACGATGCATCCATGCAAACGACTTCCATCAACAATCTCAAGACCCAATCAGGCGGGAGATTGAATTGCATGGTCTTCTTAGCCAACTTGTCGGAGATGGAACAAGAGGCCATCGACCGTTGGATGTGATACGATGGATGTTGGAATTCTTCTTTCCTTCTTGCTGTTTCTCGGTTTCTTTGCAGGTGTTGGACTTGCAAGCATGCGCGTCAAACAAGACACAACCGATGACTACCTCGTAGCAGGACGTGGGATGCATCCTGCTCTCGCAGCGCTCTCAGCGGTCAGTACCTGGAACTCCGGATACATGTTCATCGGTTTCATTGGATTCATCTATTTGATGGGTTACTCTGCCATCTGGATTGGTTTGATTTCAACCGTTGGACAATTGGTTGCATGGGCTTGGCTGTACAAATTCATCCAAAAAGAAGGAAACGAACGTGGATTGCGTTCCCTTTCTTCCCTTGTCTCTGAGAAAGCAGGGGCTCCGGAAGCAAAATTGGCTGCTGTACTCTCCGTGTTCTTCTTGTCAATCTATGCTGCAGCGCAACTCACTGCAGGTGGAAAGGCGCTCTTTGTTATGCTCGGCTGGCCTGAATTGGTTGGTATTCTCATCGGATTCGTTCTCGTCGTTGCATACTGTTACGCAGGAGGTATCCGCGCCTCGATTTGGACCGATGCTGCTCAATCCTGCGTGATGATTGTTGGATCGGTTATCTTGTGCTGGGTTGCTCTTGGTGATGTTGGAGGGTTCTCTGGAATGCACAGCGAACTGGAATCGCAAAGTGCGACCCTTGTCAATTTCCTACCGACGGATATCTCATTGGGCATCTCACTTTACCTACTTGCATTCTTCCTTGGTGGATTGGGTGTTGCAGGTCAACCACAAGTTGTATCCAGAGTCATGACGCTCAAATCCGATGAGGATCGAAAGCAGGCCATGATTTGGTTTTTCGTCTGGCAAACGCCGTTCATCGCTTTGATGTTCATCGTTGGACTCGCAAGTCGAGTTTTGTTTACAGACGGTGATTTCGATGCAGAACTTGGCCTACCTGCACTCGCGATGGACACACTACCTGCACTTGGTGTTGGAATGATTCTAGCGTCGATTTTCGCTGCAACAATGTCAACTGCTGACAGTCAAGTCCTTGCTTGTACCGCCGCCATTACCGACGACATCAAACCAGAATGGCGAGAAAATCACAAGACGACCAAGAAGGTCACCTTGTACGTCGCAGCTGCTGCGACAATGATTTCGATTGGAGGACTTTACGTGCCAGGTGGCGATTCTGTCTTCGCACTCGTCGTTCTTGCAGTCTACGGCCTCGGTGGGATCTTCGTTCCTCTTCTCATCGTTCGCTGGACGGGTTACAAGCCCGATACAGTCCACTCGATTGTCATGATGATATCGGCCTTCACAGGTGTCATCGTTTGGACATTCCTTGGTCTTGGAGAGGACGTCTTCCCATCCGTTCCAGGTGTTGGATCTGCATTCATTGCACACTTCATCATGTGCGCTGTTCGTGAAGATTCTGCTTCAAATCCGTTTGGTCGATTCGAAATTTCACAAGAACGGCGTCGACAATTTGCAACAGTTGGTGTCATTGGACTCTGTTTTGTTGGTGTTGCAGAAGGAGCATATGCAGTCTACGCGCCGGAGGGTGATGGAGAATCGGGTGCAAACAGAGTCGCTATGTATCAAATCGATGGAAATTTTTCTCTTATTGAAATTGGATCCGGGACTGAAGTGATTTCAGATAGCGCTCAAGTTTCAGCTTCAAGCGATGCTGTAGATTGGAATGGGTTGAACGTCGTAGGGTTCCACATGATGACGAGCCATACGGATAACGAACAAGCTTGCAATTTCCTCGCAAATACGGAAGATGACGAAGTTGGATATAACGGGGGCATCGATGGCTCAACTGTAGCGGATTCAGGATTGCAACAAACACTCGAATCTGAATTCTATTGGATTGATTCTACTCTTGTCGGGAGCACAACGACCAACTCAACCTCCTCAATCGCTTCGATGCTCGATGGCGGTGATGTTGGAATGGGAATGTACGAATTTACAATCAACGTCGTTGTCAACAGCGGAGGTTCTCCAGTCTGTCAAAACGATGATTCAAACGAATCAATTGATTGGACAATCTCTCTGATTACGCTTGACTATACGTTAACAGAAGTCAAAGAGTGAATCGTTGAGCCTCGTATCCAATTGACCAGCCTGATGCTTCAAGTTGTCTAAATGCATCCGAATGTGGGTTATACAACAGGTTTGTATGATTGAGATGAATAAAATAGATGTCTGGATCATCCTCGCGTCGTAGTCCCAATCGGTAAAGTGATTCTTCGACCGTCGGATGTGGAACGACGCCCATGTCACGGCCTTGCAGTTCACCACCAGACCAAAACGTTCCATCGAG
>JBMYJV010000106.1:4089-4507 GCA_049594755.1 Candidatus Poseidoniaceae archaeon | reverse complement strand
ATGAAATGAGCAACTCCAACAACATCGAGCAGGTGATCTTCAATGTTGAATCGGTTGACATTACGCTCGGTAAGCCGAGCACCCTTGCGTGCTTGGATGATGGTGTCTACGCTTGTGTTCTCCCAATCGATGGGAGCTTGACGCACAACTGGGACCTCAAGGCAACCAACGGTGTGTTGGCTGGCGATTACATGTTCTACATGACCGTCTTTGACGAGACCGACGGAACACAAGTCCACCAGGCATCTTCTGCTCCAACGACCACAGCACTCGCATCCAATGAGCGCATTGACTTGACATTCCCTGCTTACAACGGTTGGATGGATGGACACACCTACAACATCAGTTTCCACGCTGAACTTGCCAACGGAAACCCAAGCGGTAACGTTCGCTACTTCCATGCAACCTTTTCTGACCA
>JBMYJV010000106.1:0-4079 GCA_049594755.1 Candidatus Poseidoniaceae archaeon | reverse complement strand
ATCCTTGGCGATTCGACTGCACGTACTTCAACCATCAAGCAGGATCTCCAACTCTTGGGTATGTCCTACACACAATACGGCATCAACGATTGGACGACCTATCTTGACTCTGGATGGATGACGCACTACGATAAGATTCTCCTGCCATGGCAAGAAGACATCGCTGCAAAGGACGTTGAAAGTGGTGGCCGTGGCTACTACCAGAAGCTCGGCTCTACTGCGAACCGACAAACGCTTGAGTCGTTCATGTCTGCAGGAGGTACTGTACAGGCTCACCTTGGTCCTCAAGGAAGCCAAATCTACGGTCTTGACGTTGGATTGAATGGACGTCTGCCGTTTGGTATGGATGTCCAAAGCCGAAACACCCCTGAGACCAAGATTCTCTACACAGGCCTCGACATTGCGGACCCATTCCACCCAATCATGGACGATGTGTCCACGACCGCGTTCCAAGGCTTCGAGGGCGATGGAACTGTTGCAACAGCCGTTCTTAACACAAACTCTGTGAGTACCCAGAACGTTCCTGGTGTCTGTAACGGATACATGGAGGATGGCGGATTCTTCCAGAGTTTGTTGCGAACCAGTGCCAACAGCAAGGACGTCATCATGGGGACATGCAGTTACTACCAAGGCGGTATGATTGTTTCCACCATTGACGTATCAACCTACTCGTCCCGAGCAGACAGCACAACGTTCCCACTTCTTGGAAACATGCTGTCTTACTCCGTCACACCTTATCCAGAAGGATTCGGTGCCATGGGCCAAGATCTCGGACTGACCATTGATGGTGAAATGCCAGGCATTGATCCTTCAACCGGTGGCTATGCCACACACTACATGAAGAGCGATGCGACCGTCAACTTTGGTTACACAACCGCAACATCGGCAACGCTCACAGCCGATTGGATCCTTGACGGACCAACCGACTGGATGGGTCAAACCATGGCAAGTGGAACCGACCACATTTCGGAAGCCTCCCCATCTGCGACCTTCTGTAAGACCGATTTGTCGTCGGCAACAGGATGCCTCCAAGGTGCCACATGGACCGTCACTCTGCTTCTGCACGACGAAGCAGGTCACGCTCGAATCATTACCGTCGATGTCGAAACCAACGACGTCCTCGCTGACGCATTCGCACCCGAAGCAAACATGAGCATCGACATGCGTGACGAGTACGCGGACAACATCGAGTACATTGGTACAAAGACTGTTTCCAGCACAGAATGGGACGTCAATCGCGTGATACTCTCTGAAGCGGGTGAACTCGTTCTCCACTTCGATGCGAGCGAATCGTTCGACGCAGACGCAATCGATGGAACCAATGGAATTGTGACCTACGAATGGAAGGTCTTCTTCGACGCTCCATACGGGGACACCTCGTTCAACTTGGAAGGACACACGTTCGAAGAATCCGCTGCAAGCAACGGTCTCTTCTCGTACAAGTTCCAGAACGTCACCGTTGACGATTCAGGAACAGCAGAATCGCAGATTCGTATGGAACTTCGTGTCTACGATGCATCCGGTAAGTTCTCGGACAAGTTCCGAATGTACTTCGTCGTCGTACCAGAAGGATACGGAGATGAGATCCCAGTCGTTCAATACAACGATTTCGAGAACACGTCTGTCGGTGTAAGCGAATCAACATACACCATCACTGGAACCATCCTCTCCGGGTCTGAAACCGGTGAGGTTTACGTCGAAGCTGCCTTCTCACGAGAGGACTTCTCGGCATCTGCGATCGAGAAGTACAATCTCATTACAGACAGTAAGTTTGACCGAAGCGACGCCCTTGCTGACTCGGATACGTTTGAACTGACATTGAACATCGATGAGTTCTACAGCAACACGAGTGAAGTTGTTGAAATCTGGGTTCGAGTCTACGAAGGTGATGACGAGCGATGGTCCGATGATTTGACCAAGATGGTTCTTATCAATCTCAAGCAATGTCGAGGTATACTCGCCAACGAGAGTGCTCTTGCTGCCGGCGGTGAATTTGCATGGAATTCAACCACCTCTGAGTGTGATTGGATCGGTGAGTGGGAATACGATCCTGAGACTGGAGCATGGTCTGAGCCGAGCACGGACAATCAAGGTGGCGAGGATCCAGAAGAAAGTAGCATGATGCTCATTATCGGTATCATTGCTACTGTTCTTGTTCTTCTACTCGTTTCTGCTCTCTTCCTCCGTGGCGGAAGTGGTGACAAGGTCGACAACCTCAGTGCCGTTGCTGCGGGCTATGGTCAAGAGATGGATATGACGGAACAATACGTCCAGCAATTGATTGCTCAAGGTTACCCTGAAGAAACGGCAAGAGCCTATGCTGCTCAGTATGTGGGTCAAGCCGCAGCACCAGCCGCAGCCGCACCTGTAGCTGCAAGCAACGATTTGTACACACAATACTACAACCAGTATTTCCAGCAATTCGTTGCTCAAGGTTACGATGAGGCGACGGCTGCGCAATACGCACAGCAATACGCTGCACAAGCTCAACAGCAACAGCAGTAGCCCGTTCTACCTTTTCAGGCCCCAAAGATGGGTTAAAAAACCCAGAGCACTCGGCAGAAGCATGGAAGGTTTGGATACAGGTAATGGCTATGCCGTCCGAGACATTAAACTCGCAGAAGAAGGATCGATGAGAGTGGATTGGGCTCGGTCAAGAATGCCGGTCCTCGCAGCACTCAAGGAGGAGGCAGAACGTACAAAACCACTTGCTGGTATGCGTGTTGCTGGCTGCCTGCACGTAACCAAAGAGACTGCTGTACTCATCGAAACCATCGCTGCCGCAGGCGCCGAACTCTCCTGGTCTGGTTGCAACCCGCTTTCGACTCAAGACGATGTCGCTGCTTGGCTGGCTCGTGAAGGATATTCCGTTTATGCATGGCATGGACAAAGCGTCGATGACTTCTATTGGTGCATTGACAAGACGCTCGAATTCAAACCAACACTGACGCTTGATGATGGAGCCGATTTGATCGTTCGTGTTCATGGAGACCGCTCCGAATATGCAGATGGTGTTATTGGAGGAACGGAAGAGACAACAACGGGTGTTCATCGTCTACGGGCTATGGCATCCGCTGGGGACCTCAAATACCCAGTCATAGCCGTTAACGATGCCATTACAAAATGGGATTTCGACAACGTCTACGGTACTGGTCAATCAACCATGGACGGCATTTTGCGAGCAACTTCTGTTCTCATTGCTGGAAAAACCATGGTTGTCGCTGGTTACGGACACTGTGGAAAAGGTGTAGCGATGCGTGCTCAAGGACTTGGAGCCAATGTCATCATTACCGAAGTTGATCCGTTAGCTGCACTTCGGGCTGTTATGGATGGCTATCGCGTCATGCCGATGGATGAAGCGGCTTCACTGGGTGACATCTTCTGTACTGCAACCGGCATGGAAGACATCATTGTCGCACGCCACTTCGCCACCATGAAGGATGGTGCGATTGTCTGCAACACTGGGCACTACGATTGTGAAATCAAAATCACAGATTTGGAAGCACAGGCCGATTCGGTTCGTACCATACGACAAGACAACGAAGAGTTCCTGATGCCAGATGGGCGTCGGATCTTCCTACTTGCGCGTGGCCGTCTGGTCAATCTCGCTGCTGCTGAGGGCCACCCGTCTGAAGTCATGGATATGTCCTTTGCGAACCAATTCCTTTCTCTCTGCCGACTTGCAAAGGATGGGAGCTCGATGGGTCCAGAAGTCTACGACATCACGAGAGAGCAAGACGAAGAACTCGCTACAACAAAACTCGATACACTTGGTTTCAAGATTGACAATTTGACCGATGCACAAGTAGCGTATTTGGATGATTACACCATTGGGACCTGAGGCTCCATCAACGTGAAAATCCAAACCTTCACTCAACCAAAGAGTGGAGTAATTTCCTTCTCTTGGCGCATAAATGCGCAGCCGTGATGTTCAAACCATGCACAGTAAGTCTTGAATAGCGGAGGGAAGAGGCGCCGTTTGTGACCGAAAACTGGTTGTTCACTTCTGAGTCCGTGGCTGCAGGCCATCCTGACAAGTTGTGCGATGCTATCTCCGACGCTATTGTGGATGCGTGCCT
>JBMYJV010000105.1:0-4541 GCA_049594755.1 Candidatus Poseidoniaceae archaeon | reverse complement strand
GTTAGGATTATCGTTTGATATCTTCGCGTCTTGTATCTGCCCAATAGGTTCAATATACGTCGAATTTGAGGTCCTGAATATGACAAGTGCGTCTTCGTTTCCGGACGTCCATCGAATCGTTGCCGATTCGGACATGGATGGAATGTGCGCTGCGGTTGTCTTGAAGAAAGCCTACCCTGAAGCAGAGGTTCACTTTGCTCACGCAGCTCTCATTCGCTCAGGTATCATCGATCATCTCATCGATAAACACACGGTTACGGTCGATCTTCCGTTTCATCCAAACAGTGGCTGGTATCTTGATCATCACTTAACGAACAAACCAACAGAAAAAGAACATGATGTTTTCACATCAAAGGGAGGTATTGTTCACTGGGATCACGCTCCTTCAGCAGCCCGCCTTGCCTTCGAATTGTTTCGAAAGCAGTACGCATTCCCTCATCTTGAAACAATTATGCCGCTCGTTGATGACCTCGATTCTGGTGGTATTTCCCTTGAAACATTTCGTGAGGATGGGCCATTGCTGCAGTTGTCTCGAACGTTGAGTTACAACGATGCAGAGTACATGCATCATTTGCTCAATCTCTTCCTTTCATGCACTTCAATGGAACAAATCTACAACGATGAAGTTGTTCAAGAACGCATGGAATTTGCAAGGACGTCGCGCAAAGAACTCATGGCTTTGGTTCAAGAAAAAACCACGATCGTGAATCGTTTGGCGATATGTCGTCTCGAGGATACAGGCCATCGTTCGAATGGGTATCTCATTACGGCTCATGCCGGCGAAGATGCGGATGCTTGTTGCATCATTCATGGATACTCGGATGGTGAAATCGGAAACAAAACACGGCCACCTCTCTCTGCGAGTTTCTACGCGAATTCATTCCTCCCCCAAGGACAAAATCGCTACGACCTTTCTCGATTAGCAACGGAATTTGATCAGCATGGTGGCGGCCATGCAAATGCATGTGGTTGCCGTATCCAACCTCCAGGAATTGAATCCAATCTCGAGCGATGGATGGAGATGTGGAACAATCGTGATGTTGATCTCAAATATCAACATTAGATGACTTGGAATGTGTAGATGAGCCCAAGGAATGCGTGAATCATCACCAAGGCCATCATCATATCCGATGCACGCCCATGCTTTGTCCGTTCAACCGTGAACGATTCATTTTGTTCTTTCAATTCAGCAGTTTTGCGGCCATGACGTACAACCAACCAGAGCAGGACCAAACCGACAGGGCCAGTGAAACCATGCAGATTCTGAGGAAGGAGATCGGATGTCCAATCATCGTTGACGATTTTTCCGGAGAGGGCACGAGCTAAAAAAGCGATGATTGCTAAGCAGATTCCAGTCCAAAGTAACCACTCGCCATGCCGCTGATGACGAGCAAGTGCCTGCTTGCGCTCATCACCTCGGAGCGTCATTCCTTTTTTTCTCCAGCCGTATTGTCGAACGAGCCACAATACGAAGATGGTTGCAAGAATTGGATGGATAAGCATGATGACTGTACGTGTTACCATAACCACTCCTCCGATGTTTCCTGCGAGGCTTGACTTCCTTGAATTGGTTTCTCTTGTGCATGTGACCCTAGCGGTGAGTTCAAAGGTTGGATGACGAGGGAAAGGCGGGGGCGCCATGCAAGAATCTTATCTTGAGGCATGTCTTGAAGCAGGATTCAAGACGATTAAGAATCGACGGCTAAATGCTGTCGGTAAATGCCCTGAGTATACATTAATGGATAAACCATGGAAAGAACTGGTCAAACTTGCCGTTCTTGAGACCGAAATTCCAGGCCAAGATGAAGATGGTGAAACCATTGCTCCGTCGCCACGTTTCCGTCGCGGTCGTCGTCGTGGTCGCCAACAATCGACAATCCCATCTCCAACGGATATTCAATCAATGACCGAGGAAACTCCAGCGCTGCGGTTTGCTCTCCTTTTGGTCAATAAGTTCCTTCACGCTGAACAATGGGAAGAAGGCGATTATGCATCTCTTGAAACCGAATTGCGTGAGGCTTGTCTCGCTCAAGGCGTGCATTCGGTTTGGCATGAAATGGCAAAGAGAAGCGATCTATTTGGTCAATTTTCTGCGTGCCCAATCGCAGAATCCAAATCTACCTCGAAGAAAAAGACGCTGGATTTGTCCGAAATTGCCATCGATCCGTTTGATGCCAGATCTTGTCTTGATGTGTTCAAATCGATTCCAGATGAACAGTACAGTGCCGAAGACCTCGTGGCAATGAAGCGTTTAATCAAGCGACTGTCCTCAGGAAAGTGGCCAAGCGTTGAATCGAATCTGTTGGAATTTGAAGGAAATCTTTCATTGGTTTCTCTGTTAATTGCTTTGAACACCCATAGTGCAACCGACGTGATTCTTGAACGACTACGGAAGGCGAACAAATCACTCGCAGAACGATACGAGCTTGCTATGATCCTGACCAGCGATTCGATTGAGTGGAGTGATGATTATCTTACGCAGAACGACGATGATCTAGGCAAGGCACTTCTCAAATTGGCGTGGTTGAATGGTCCGTTGGATCGCATGAGTCCAACAACATCCCAGTTGGAAATTGGCCTCGAAATCCTCATCAATGCTCAAGCACCAACAAATCGAGTTGATGTTGTACGATGGAAGATGCTTCAGTACTATGTTGAAGAAGCTCGAAGTGACGATGCTTTGGAAATCATACAATCCATCTCCCTTGAACACGATTCTGATGCATCAGAACTGCTGCCGCTCTTGATTCAACTGAACCATCCCGATGCTTATACCTGGCTCGAGGCCAACATGAACAACATCGATGAAGGAGGTTTGGTCTCAATTGCTCAAGAAGGTGCATTACCGACGTCGCTTCGAGCCAAGGGTTTGGTTTTACTCCGAAATCAAAACGGTGAAGGCTGGACAGAAGTCCAATCTCTTGCCGTTCATATCTTTGTCCAGACTCTCAACTTGGATGAGTTGGCTACCATTTTGCTTGAGGATGAACTTGCTATTCCTACACATCCATTCGAGACACTCATCGTCGCCCACCTCTTGAGTGCAAGTCATGATGAGGCGAACTGGAAATTGGCTCGAAGTGCACGAAAGAAAGCGCTGCAAGTGGTTCAATCGACGGATGTACCTACTTCAATCAATGAAGATGAATACAAGTTGTTGCTCTTGCTTGAGGGGCGCATAGAGGAATCTGTTAGCAAACTTGAGTTGACCGATACGTTACCAAAGAAGGGAATCCTAGCAGTCAATCAAATCGTCAACGCCCTCTCGTCGGGTGGTTCTCATCTCGTTGATGAGAAACACCTCAGCAACGTCATTGAATCCTTGGAAGAGGGCGAAATGACCGATATGGGAGAAGCACTCATGCGAACAATCGTCTCGAAACTTCGATTGAACAACGTTCGTCTTTCTCTCGAACGGGGAGATAATACGACCCAAGTCATTTCCTTGCTTGAGACCGTTTTGACGCAGCCGTCAATTCCTTATCCCATCGTTGATGGCGTTCGTGAGTTGATGTATGAGTTCGATCTGGGAATCGAATCGCTCGTTCAATGGTACCAATCCCATCATCCACGTTCGATTTGGGCCCTGCTTGCACAAGCGACGCTCGATGCGTCCAAAGGTAAGAATCTCTCTGCTGCTCGACTGTTCAAACGCTCAGCAGATTCGGGAGAGTTTGCTTACGATGAAGAAATGATGCTGTATCGAAAGGCTTTGATTCACTTCGCTTTCGACAAGAAATGGGGAGAGGCGAAGCAACTACTTTCCGAGCATCCGAACTTGCGTGCAGCGATTACGAAGCGATTCCAATTGTATCTCGACGTGTCACACAAAGCTTCGATTCAAGAGACTGCTCAGGCAACATCGATGTTGAAGAATTTCGTTAAGCGACAAGAAACAATTGTCGAAGAGACGGAAGAAGGCGAGAAAACGAGAACAAAAACCATCTTCAAAGAAGATGAACTTGACCTTCTCCACACCTATCCAGATGAGCACCCGAAACCATTGCCGAAAGAACCGTTTACGGGTCGTCTACTTGCTGCTACGAATGCTTTGCAGCGTGACTACAGAACACAAAGTTCGAAGTCCTTTGATCGTCGATACCGTGATATCATGTTGATGCGAACTCCTGATGCAATGGAAGTGCATACACTTGCTCAGCAAGCGAGTGAAACGTCGCCTCTTGATGCTCTCCGCATTCTTGAACGTGCACAACTGTCAGGTCGTTTCAAAGACCGAAACAAATCCTTTGCGAACTTAGAATTGGTATTGTTCCGCCGACATCAATCCGATATACGCACATCGGATCGAAGGTACCTCAGACATCTTCCACTCAAGCCGCTTGTTTTGGTGGATACAAACATCGTCATCGATGCTTTGTATCAACGTATTCAAGAAAAGCTCAATCGTTCAAATCACTTTGAAGATTCAACCAATCAGCGGTCCCATTTTGCAGGCTATCTTCTCTACTTAGCAGCGAACGACAAGGTCGACCTCTGGTTGCCGAAGGTTGTTCGAAGTGAAGTTGAGAACATCGCTCGTT
>JBMYJV010000104.1:0-4628 GCA_049594755.1 Candidatus Poseidoniaceae archaeon | reverse complement strand
AACTGCTTCAATTCGATGACATTCGACGTCACTGTACCCGTGGCTTTGAAGACAATCGAGCCTGAATCAACGACCGTTCCATCAACATCCCCGAGATTCCAAGTGATGGTGTAATTTGTGTTGAACTGTGCATTTTTGAGTTGGACATCGATGAGCACGGTTTCATTTGAAAGCCAATCGTAGCGAGGGATTTCAGCGTCGAATTCAATAGCCCGAGCGTCAGCATGGACTGGAAGCGTAACGAAGAGACTCGAAATCATCAGCACTGCTAACAACACATGAGAGCGCATAAACCACAACCAACGGATTGTGTTACATTCCCATACATAAAACAACATCGATGCGTTTGCTTGAAGGCAATGGGTTCGGAACATTTATTCAACGCTCGACACGACGAGAGAATATGTCAAACGATGATTCATGGACCGTTGAGGAAGCAATTTCGAACCTGAAAAATGCAATGAACGAAAGCAAGCAAACAGCAGCAGACGTCTTTTCTTCCATCGATGCGAACGATGACGGCGAAATCAACGGCCCTGAATTGTACAAGGGACTTCTTGAACACCTTGGAGACGCATTGTCGCCAGGTCAAGTTTCGATGATCATCAAGGCATTGGATGCCAACGAGGACAACCGAATCGACCTCTCTGAACTTACGGCTGCTCTCGAAGAAGAGGAATAATCCCCCGAAGTAACGCCAATGTTACTGCATCTTCTATAACGCATCCTTCTATGTGAGCGTATGGCAGGAACGCACGGCAACGGGCACTTTTACACTGGTTTCCCATTCATCTTCTTTGGACTTCTCATTCTTGCAGGAATCCTTGCATTTGTGTTCCACAAGCGTTGGAAAGGATTACCAAAGATCGGTGAGAAGTTCTACGATCCAATTGTTTTGTTTCTTGGATTGTGGTGTTTAGCCGGCCTGCTCATCGATGCATTTGCACACATTGCAGGAAATGTCGATGACACGTTCTTCACTCCATGGCACGCTGTTTGGTATTCGGGGGCTGCTGCTTACGGAGCCTACATCTTCTATGCCATTCTACCAAATGGAGGCATCCAACAACTCATTCGAGAACCGTTCAGTACGCTCAAAGGTGTCGAAATCCAACACCGAGCAGGCGTGTATGGAATCATCATCTTTGCAGTTTCTGGATTTGGTGATTTGATTTGGCACGAAACGCTCGGTGTTGAAGAGAACACGGACATTCTGCTCTCACCGACCCACATTGGTTTGTTCATCGGTTTGATCATGTCCGTGACTGCACCGCTTTGGTCTGCGTGGGCGGATGCAACCTCCGGAAAGAATGGACTTCCATCACAACTACTGATCGTTTTTGGTGCCGGTGCTGCTTGGTGTGTTGCCCTCCTCATGGTCCGGTACGCAAATCTCTGGTTTGCTCCACTGCAGAGTTACTGTTACTCGGGAAGCCTTGATTTCTGCGACAATCAAGATTACAACTTTGCACTTGAACAGGGACTCAGATCACTCTTCATCCAAGCCGCTTTGACATCTGCAGTTCTTGCAATCTTCCTTCAACGATGGACGCCTGCACCAGGAGCGATGTTTACACTGTTCATGTTCCATGCCATTGGTGTCTGGGTCTATTCAGAATTTGATTCAAACAACCTAACGATGGGAATTACACTCGCCATCGTAGCTGAAATCGTCGCCCTTGCCTACGACCGTATCGGTCCGAAGGTGTACATCCCTCTGATGGCAGCAAGCCAAGTCATTGTGTTCATGATCTACGGACTCATCAGTGTAGGCGACATTGCAGATACATCCTACTGGATCGAAGGTGTCAACATTCACGTCATTCCGTTCGGATGGAGCATCCATTCTACAATCGGTTCGATTGTGGTTTGTGCAACCATCGGTTGGTTTGCAAGTCTGATTGCATTCCCGCCTCAACACCCGAAAGCGATTGAAATCGAGTGATTCTTCTTCCAAAATGCGCTTTGATTTCGGCATCCACAGGAAGACAATGACTGCCGCAGTAAGGGAAATGAGTTCGGAACCCGTAAGCCTATGGCTTCCAATCTTTCTGATTCAAATGAGGTTTGTATTCGTCAGCTTTGTGGTGGTCTTCCAAACGATCGAGGAGCCACAACACCCAGTGGAATGTTCCCATGCCGTCTTTTTCTGTGACACCGCTTTCCTCATGCATGATGTAACCCATCTCAGCCACCTGCATCATTCGTCGCATACTTGGCCCTATCAATGAGAGATAGCCATTGTAGAAGGAATAGACAAGATCGAATGAGAGATTTCGATGATACGTCATGACAGCGTGGTTTGCCATCAATACAATGACAGCATTGGATGCATCTTTTTGTTCTCTCGTTAGAGCCAGCAACTCTTCAGGTGTTGAATTGTGTTTGATGACAGCACCAAAGGTAGCAAAGCCTCGTTGAACCAATGGATTTTCGAGGGATTGTGCAATCGTTTGGGAAATCTCATAACGCCGATTTCGATTCACTTCCATCACTTGGCGAATACCGAAAAGCAGCGTGAACATGATAGCGAGGCCACTCAGTGCCTCTCCCAGGTTTGCTGCCGCTTCGAGATCCATGGTATTCCATCACTCAGCTTCAGTCACTGCGCCTGCAGCAGAAGAAATCATCACACTCGCTGGAGCTGAATCGGAAGTCGATTGAAGGCGAGGCCCCATTCCGAGAAGAACAAGGAAAACAAGACCTTGGAAAGCAGCGCCTACCAAGAACAGATTTGCAT
The DNA here is from genome assembly GCA_049594755.1 of Candidatus Poseidoniaceae archaeon. Classification (GTDB taxonomy): domain Archaea; phylum Thermoplasmatota; class Poseidoniia; order Poseidoniales; family Poseidoniaceae; genus MGIIa-L2. The sequence goes on along the minus strand of JBMYJV010000104.1, from coordinate 1,888 downwards.
AGCTTCCATTGACCATATCAAGAACTCGTGGGGAAAGGGCATTTCCAGTAAACGCTCCCACGTTGATGAGTGTCATGTAAATCGAAAACTGTGTACCGCCCAACTCCTTCGTGGTGACGGACATAAGCAAAGCGAGGAGGTTTGCACCAACAATGGCCCAAATCAGGGTCCAGAAGAGCCAGATACCTGTCATGAACGTTTCATCGCTCCAATTACTGCGACTGGCGGACCAAAGGATTGTCATGAGCGTCCCAACACCGACAGCTGAAAGAAGGACACGTTGGGATCCAAATTTTGAACCAAGGATACCGCCAACGAGGAATCCTGCCATGGTTGACAAAAAGACCGGTAATGCCTTGATTTCGAGATAACGCTCAGCATCCCAATTCAGTTCATCAACGAAGATAAATTCCCACTGAAAGTCAATGATTCCCATGCCAGTACCCATTCCTCCACCAATCCACATGATGGTACAAAGGAGAAGAGCCCAACGTGGCGCAGGGTTCGAAATAGCCGCCTTGAATCCGCTGATGATTTCACCAAATTTCATGACTTCTTCATCCGATGCATCGCTTTCGTTTCCAACACTCTTGCTCCATGGCAAGAATTTGTCACCCTCCTTTTCAAGCACAAACAATGGAACGAGCATAATCAGGAAAAGGACTGGAAGCTGCACGAAGAGTGCTGCCTGGAAACCGGAATCAAGTAGAATGCTTCCCAAGACCAAAACAGCAAACATTGCTCCAAATCCTTTCGCTACAAACATGAGGCCGTTTGCCAACGGAATTTCACCCTCAGGAAGGACTTCAACGGCCAAAGCATCGGCACTTACGTCTTGCAATGCAGCAAAGATGTTGTGAATCAAGAAGAAGAGACCTAGCATTTGCAAGTCCTCTGCAGGGTCCTCAATCAGGAGGAAAGCAGCAATTGTTACAGCCATACCCAACTGTGAAATCAAAACCCACGGCCGACGTCGACCCATTGATCTAAATTGAATTCGGTCAATCATTGGACCTAGAATCAGTTTACCGATGATCCATGGTAGCATACCCATCGACACGAGCAGCAGTTTCTCATCGTCCGTCATCCCATGTTCATCGACAAGGAAGGTGACCAATGCAGTGGCAACGAAGAACCAAGGGATACCTTGAGAAAAGTAGAGTGTACAAAGTGTTCCGAAACGGGCTGTGCGGCTCTCTTGCAATGTGGTTGCCATGGTTTTGTTTAATCAAATTGAATCAAATAGTTATCCCCAACGTAGCAACACAAATTTGAGATTTAACGCCTTCAGGCAGAGTCTTCAACGCCGGTGTATTCGATCGGGTGGTAGCGATCAAGCAACCAGAACAGACCTGACCAAACACCATCAACTGGTTCTTCGTGTTTGGCAGTGTTGATCATCATAAAAATCTGAATGACACGACGCCACCTGCTTGCAAACATTCGGAAGTAAACACCACAGAAGTCATCGACCAAATCCATCGAGAGGTGGCCGTTTTTCGCAAGAACACCAATGTTGTTCATACCTATCATCAATGCATTCATTGCATCCTTTTCCTCTCGAGTGAGGTCGTTTAACTCCTGTGGGGTCAACTCATCATGGAGTTTGACGGTACTCACAGAAAAACCACGATGAACGAGTGGATTGTTCATGTGGGCAGCAAGATCTCGACCGATTTCATAGCGTCGATTTTCGTTCCAATGCTTCATCTGACGAAGACTGAACAAGAGCGTAAACAAAATGGCGATGCCGCTAACAGCCTCACCGATGTTTGCCGCAGTTTCAATGTCCATCGATATCGCCGATTGTTTCTGTCTTCTTGTATGTTATGCCATCAAGATTGATTCAATAAAACCAGAGGAAATAGATGCTCCATCCAATGATGAA
>JBMYJV010000103.1:0-4631 GCA_049594755.1 Candidatus Poseidoniaceae archaeon | reverse complement strand
CCCTTCGCATCCGTATCCATCTTGGAAAGAACGGCTCCATCAAAACGCATCATCTCTTGGAACATCTTTGCTTGATCGACAGCATCGTTGCCTGCAAGGGCATCGCCTACAAAGAGAACGAGGTGTGGATTGGCAACTCTTCGGACCTTTTCAAGTTCCTTCATGAGGTTGGTCTTGTTCTGCATTCTTCCTGCTGTATCGACCAAAACAACGTCGATGTTCTTGGCCTTTGCCGATTCAATCGCATCGCGAGCAATGGCTGCGGCATCGCCCCCACGCTGACTCGAAATGCATCGAATTCCCAAGTTCTCGCAATGCGATTCAAGTTGTTGAATCGCTCCGGCTCGGAATGTATCGCCTGCTGCTGCAATAACGGAGTGGCCATTCGACTGCAATCTGTTTGCAATTTTCGCAGCGGTGGTTGTTTTACCAGTCCCATTGACACCTACGAGCATGACAACAACTGGCGCGTCACCCTGGTCCAAGTAAGATTGAACGGAAGCATCGAAATCCCAATATCCTGCTGAAAGGAGATTACGAAGTGCACGCTTGAGAGCAGCTTCGAGAACTTTGGCAAGTTCCGCCCCACGTCGCAATCGTGCCCCAACGAGACTTTTACGCAATGCAGCGAGAACTGATGTAACTGCTTCACTCGAGATATCCGACTCGAGAAGCATCCATTCAAGTTCTTCAAGGAGGTCGTCGAGAACTTTTCCCGCCTTGATGACTCGGCCACCTTGTTCAACAATTCCTCCACCAAGATCGATGGAGACTGAACCGGCTTCGGTTTCAATATCTGCGCTCTTAGATGAGCCTCGAGGAGCTGCTTTCACTTCCACGAGTTGTCGACCTGTTGTCGTCCGCATCATCGAAAGGTCGACTTTCGAACCCTTCGGTTTTGCAATGGTTGTCGCTTTTCGCCGCTTCAATTCCTTTGCTCGCTGCTTTTCCATCTTCTCAAGCCGCTTGCGCTCTTTCTTTGTAAGTGTTACAGGTAGAGCGATGTCATCGTCTTCATCGTCCCAATCATCCCAGTCGTCATCCGAGGATTCAGCAACTGGTTCTTCGAATTGTTTCTCTTCGATTTCAGGTACATCCTCTTCCCAATCTTCCTCAACATGTTTGGACGATTCGAGGGCTGCTGCGCCTTCTTCTGAATCTTCCATGGCAGTGAGCGCGTCAGAGTCGACATCTTCGGCGACCTCTTTGACGCGCTTCTTGAATCGATCGAAGAGGCCCATGTTCTCACCTAATCATCCAAGGTTAGTTCGTTACCAAACATACCGCCTCTGCGACGCTTGGGCTTCGAGACTGGTGTCTCTGCTGCTTCTGGCTGCGTTTCGGTTTCGATGACAGTTGTGGATGGCTCAGGTTGAGTTTGTACTTCTGCTGCTGCAGTAAAGGTTTGAGCCAATGTAGCAATGGTTGATTCAAGTTGCTGGCTTTGCGATTGAAGGCTTTCGAGGAGTGTTCCCAATTCTTCCATTCGTTCTCGAGTGAGTGATGCCGCATCCGACCAAGTTCGTTCACCGAAGATGCCGCTTCCGAGGTCGACGATGGTGGTTCCTTCTCCGCCACCAGGATGTTGACATGTGAGCGTTACACCGGCTCCAATGGAGACGTGCATTCTCATCTCTGAATCATGGTCTTTTTTCGACAATGTTTCGAGGATTGTTGCGGTTACGTCGTGTTCGCCGAGAACATTGATCACCTGTTCGATTCGCTCTTGAACTTCATGAAACCGTTCACGATTCATTTCAACGAGTCGTGCTGTTCGTTGAAGTTCAGATTGTTCCACAAGACCGCCTCATTAACGCCTGTGGTGCGACCTTCATGAATGCGGCGATGCTGCAATCACTCTTCTTCAGCCACTGGAGCAATGGTGCCACCAGCAGCTGCAATTTCTTCACGGAAGTGGTGAAGAACGCTTGGTTCGGATGAGGTTCGTGGATCGATTTCGTTGACGGAATCGATGTTAATTGCACGACGAGTTGCCTTGTGGCGAGAGCCGATAATCGAGTACACACGGTGCTCAGCATCGGCTTTTGAAGATGCTACAACATCGAGCGAGAATTTCTGTCGGAGACGACCGAACGGGGCTTGTCCATCAACACGGAAGGCCTTCATGATTCCAAGGCGACTCGTTTCTTGATTTAAACGCGATGGTTGAGAGTTGGCGAGCGCATCGCGTGTTTCATCAACGTGGAAGAGCAGCATAAACACGTGCGAAGCCTTCTCTTAGCAGTACTCCTTCTCGTTGCGCCTCTTCCAATCGGAGATGTAAATGATGAGACGTTCTACTCTGGCGAAGAAGCCATTCTAGTCCTTCCAGAAGGTCAAGTATGGAAGCAATCGGACTGGGATATGTTGAGCGATTTTGGTTTCACTCCGCTACGTTCGATCTCTGCGTCTGAACTGCTCGTTTGGAAGTTGGAAGAGGGGGCGCGCCATCCAACTGCCAGTGAATTCGATGCTGAAAAGGCAGTATGGAAATCGCTCCCAGTTGAGGGACAAACGGTTCGTGTTGTTCTTGAGCCAGGACTTCCATCCAGCGTTATCGTTGATATTCATGAACGAATCCAACAAATCGGAAACGGGCTTGTAGATTCAGTGAATGATGGCTATTTGCCATACATCGAGACAACATGGACTTCCAACTTGAATATGGAATGGTTTGCCAACATTGACGGCGTCCTTTGGCTTGAGCCGGGTTTGTTCACACAAGGTCGAAATCTCGATTCTGGAACCATCCTATCCGGATCTGCTACAGAAACATACCCTGCTGCTTGGACATTTGGACTCAACGGGTCCGGTGTTGTCATCGGTGTTGCAGATACGGGGATTGATTCCGACCATTCCTGTTTCCGTAATGTGTCCAATGCGTCGATCGGTCTCGACCATCGGAAGTTGTTGCACGTGAACACAACCATTGACGAATGGGACAGTTCAGGACACGCAGATTATCGTCATGGCACACACACCGCAGGAATTCTTGGTTGCCATCCTATCGCAACGGCGGTTGAAGATACCATTCCGTCCTCAATCATGTCCCTCGGTTATGGATCTCAATTGGTCGTTCAAGACATTGTCTCCGAACAAGGCTGGCAACCCCCAGACGTCGATCTGTTGCTTGCTGAATCGGCCTTGTATGGCGGATATCTCCATTCCAATTCATGGGGCGATGATACCACGGATTACACCCTAAGGTCTGGCGATTTTGATGCCTTCACACGCGAGTTTCCGTGGACGTTACCGCTGATTGCGCCAGGAAACAACGGTGGCTTGGTTCTCGAGCCGGCCAATGCAAGAAACGTCATTGCCATCGGGGCCGCTACAAAAGATCTTGATACGGAACGTTGGATGTCATCGGTCCATGGACCAACCGATGCCGAGACACGTGGAATCTTTGCTCTCGCTCCAGGCGTATCAATTGTCTCCGCACGATCGGACGGCTCTCCAGATACGTACAACTCAGGTCAGCATACATTGAGCGGGACCAGCATGTCCACGCCAATGGCTGCAACGTACGCAAGTGTGATTCAACAAATGGTCCAGGAAGGATGGCTAACTGGGCACAACGAGACACTCACTGAGCATTCGTTGGCGGATCGAGCACCTTGGTTTGAGACCGATGCATTGCAAAACAACATCTTACTCGGGGATGGATTCACGCCGTCTGCACCAATGATGAAAGCACTTCTTGCGCTCTCCTCAACGCCCTTAGGAGATGCACATAGAAATGGAGGGAATGGGGGGCCCAATGTCCCGAATGCATACGATGGATGGGGCATACTCAACCTGAGTGAGATCATTGATTTCGAACAACTAGTTTCGCCCTCCTCTGATGGCGAACGACCAATTTCCAATGTTTGGATTCATGACTCTTATCGGCTGATTGATACTAGCCCTTCCAAACATTTCGAGGGACGAATTGGAGCATCGCAACCAATCGAGTACCTCATGGAGAACAGTTGGGATGGGGAGGGTGCTGTCGGGCCGTTCCTTGGAACAAACGATGTCTTTCAGCAACGCTTCATCCTCAACGGTGAGGCGCTTGATGTACGGTTGTCCACACAGGCAAAGCCGGAGCCGCACCTCGTCGACGATGTTCAGCTCATGGTTCGTTTACCCGACGGTCGGTTTGCTGTTGGTGAGAGTTATCGAAGCGATGGTCGCTCAATGCTGTACTATGATTTTGCTGACCACCTCAATACCACAGCCTTCCCTCCATCCAACGAAACCACGGTCGGTATTCACCTCGATGAAGAAGCGCTCAACGGGATTGAGTATGTTGATATCATCGTAACAGGACGATATGTGACGCCTGGAAATCTGCCGGGTACATTAGGCATAGAAGGCGATCGACTTGGATTCGGTCTTGCTGTCCGTGGCATTGAACTCGACCCATTGAATCATTCCGATGCGGATGGAGATGGTGTACCGTACGAAGATGATGTGTGTCCTTTCGTCAGTGCACTCGGCTGGGATTTGGACATGGATGGATGTATTGATGATCTTGATGGAGACGGTGTCGAAGACAACTTCGATGATTGTTTGATGACGCCTCTGGACGTTCCTGTAACCCAACAAGGCTGTGCGCAACAAAACGGCGCCCCCCGAGTGTTTCTGGA
>JBMYJV010000102.1:2357-4686 GCA_049594755.1 Candidatus Poseidoniaceae archaeon | reverse complement strand
ACACCAGAAACATCACACCGACAACGGTAACGTTGGAGGACATGTTAGGAATGAGGAGCATTGAGCTCAGAACAACGATCATTCCACTTTGGGCAATCAAAATCCAAGGCCTACGTTTGCCCATTTCTGGGAATTGGAAACGATCAATGATTGGCCCCCACAGGAACTTGACCGACCATGGTAATGTACCGAGCGTAAGCAGGAAGGCTAACTGACCAGCTGCAACGCCTTCAACTGCAAGATACGTCACGAAGGTCACGGTGATGAATCCCCATGGAATCCCTTGAGCGACATACAATGCGCATAGAGTCAACACTCTTGCCCTGTAACTTTCGACCAATGTCTTGCCTTCGGAGGAAGAGGATTTCATTTCCACATTGGATTCTTCTTCGAGGATGACACCGAGGTGATAACGTTCTTTCCGAGAGACGAGATATCCAACCAAGAGGAACATTCCAACAAACCATGGTGCAAACAAGACGATTGACACTGAACCTTCTCCGACGGATAATGTAGCAATATCACTGCTTCCTTCAATCGTGACATCGAGAACGAGTAGACCGATTGAACTCGAAACTTGTTCACCGTTGTCTGTATGGCTACAGAGGTTACCGTTGTAGGCATCAGCATCGACTATGACTGTGAAGTCATAGGTGCCATATGCATCCTGTCCGAAATCGATTTGTCCCATGATGTCACTATCACTCATACCGGATATGTTTTCCATCTCGAGCAAGGATTGGTTGTGCCAGGTCAAATTGACAACATGTGATCCTGGGTTGACATCGTTCTGTGTGAGCGTCCAATCGTTTTTGCTCACAGTTCCATAAATCATATCTTCGACGTTGTCTTCAAGACCTGTACACAATCCGGCATTGGGCGATTCGTCTTCATTGGGATAATCCAGCATCATCGAAATTCCGACGATGATGCCTCCAGCATTCTGGATATCTTCCTCAACAAGGTCAGAAGAAAGCTGCCATGAAACCGCTTCTTCATCGGAATAGTACTCCGATTTGGCTTCCAAAGGAATCTCCGTCCACTTGACACTGAGTGTTCGTGTTGATGCAGTTGCATTGGACTCATCCTCTCCTAAGCAGCCTGTAATTGGGAGGATGAGTACAGCGACGAGTGCAAACATCACCAATCTCTGCATGGTCGTCGCTCAACATGGCTTGATTTCAACATTCGGGGCAATTGGAACCGACGACCTCATGAATCGATTTCATGTGCATACAGTATGGGCGAGGGGCAAAAGGTCGCAGCATATTTCGATCTTGATGGCACACTGCTCAATGCTTCGAGCGAGAAGACATTGACGGGAGTTCTTGCTCGACGTCGTCCATGGAGAATCCCTCATGCAACGATTGCTTGGACGCTTGGTGCAACATTTGGCCTCTTGACTGGGAAAGCACTCTACGACGCTTTGCGAAATCGCGGACATCTCTCTCTTGCATCATGGCAGATTCTTGAACAGTATTCTGAAGAAATTGCAACGACGTATCTGAAAGAAAGGGTATCTCCGGGTGCATGGGAACGACTTGACTGGCATCGTAAGCAAGGCCATCGCCTCGTGCTCGTTACAGCCACTGTAGCACCCATGGCAGAGGCGATGGCCCGTGTTCTTGGTATGGATGAGGTGTATGGGTGTGGCCCCGAGAACCGAACAGGAATGCTCTCAGGATTTGAACGGGGTTGGTCTGTCCCTCGGCGAAAAGGAAAGGTTCCGATTGTGGAGCAAGATGCTGAGAAACACGGACACGATCTTTCACAATGTTATGGGTATGGGAACACGCATGCCGATTCTTGGTTCATGAGAATCTGTGGGCATGCGATTGCCGTTAATCCCGAATCATCGCTCGAACACTTTGCAAAAAAGAACGACTGGGAAATTGTTCACTGGCCTTCGTGAGTTCAAATACTCTGGAATGCCCAATTAGGTATGGGCGACGAATTTTTGTTGGCAGAAGACATCGAAGAGACAGCATCACCTGCATGGATCTACCAAAGGTCAAAACTTGACCAGTTTCAGAACCAAATCGAATCAGGATTTACGGCTATGCAAACCTCATTTGACTACTTGATGAAGACCATCAACAAGAACCCTGAGCGGATCATTTTCGATGTTGAAAACATCATTGTCCTTGGCAATCTTGCAACATACACCATTCCAGTAAAATCAATCCTATCCAAACTTAAGAACCCATTTGCTGGCGGCGGAGGTCTCCAAGCAACAAGAACAACAAGAAAAGGCGAAGTCAAAGGGAAAGAGGTGAATGTTTGCATTCAACCTGATTACAAGAACGTGTCCGAGCTGCCAGGCTGCGAC
>JBMYJV010000102.1:1420-2347 GCA_049594755.1 Candidatus Poseidoniaceae archaeon | reverse complement strand
TTCATTCTGCAAAAGGACCACAGTCCACTGCGAAGAGCGATGCTCATGCTGTATGGTTTGAGTGTTAGCCCAGCCTCAGACGTGATGAAGACATGGATCGAATCCACCACGGGAGGAGAATACAAACCGGAAGAATCTGCGATTGAAATCAAAGGGACACACGGATGGAAATGGAGAGTTTCCGATGCCAACCCGCTTGTGAGCGGATTTACCATTTGGTTCAAGAAAAAGCATCAACGAAAGTGGACAAAGGTGGTCACAGACTCAACCAATTTTGAGTACAATTACCATTACGATGACGTGCTATCCATTCTCGAATTGCTCTCCGATTCACCGAGAGTTCTCATACATGACGAGCCGTACGCTTCTGACGAATACTTCATGCAACAAGTTGCAAAGCATCACGCACCCGTTGCTCAACGAATTGAAAACGATCGTGCTGAACAAGCAGTGTCGTGATTTGGCGGCCCCTCCGCGATTCGAACACGGGTCTCAACCTCCGCAGGGTCGAAGGATATCCAAACTACCCCAAGGGGCCGGGGTATTTGTCCCACCTGCCGACTTGATATAAGCACAACGGGTTACAAGGTATTGAGTTTGTACAAGAGTTCATGTTGCCACTTGCGTTGGGAGGTGCATGGCAGTTCAACTTGAACGGGGCGTCGATTTCCCGATGGTTGATTTAGCAAACATTGCCTATTACCCTCGAATTTTTGACCTAGCACACCGCTTTTTTGAGGATGCATGGGTACCTATTTGCAACATTCGTTATGCTGATCTTCTTTTGGTTCGAAAGATAGGTTTCCCTGTGGTTCACGTGGAATCCGATTTCCATGCACCACTCCGTTATGGAGACACTATTACTGCTACAATTTGGATTGAAGCCATTGGCGACTCATCGTGTACATGGTGCTATGAATTTCACAA
>JBMYJV010000102.1:0-1414 GCA_049594755.1 Candidatus Poseidoniaceae archaeon | reverse complement strand
CAATTTGGATTGAAGCCATTGGCGACTCATCGTGTACATGGTGCTATGAATTTCATAATCAAAACGGTGAATTGCTCTGGACATCAACACAAGTCACGGTTTGTGTCAATATGGAGAGCATGAAGCGGATATCCATTCCCGAGGATCTGCGACAAGGATTGGACAACTGTCGAAGGATTGAGGCGAATGATGAACAGTGAAGCTACTGATATGTTCGCCATTCGTCCCGATCATAAAGGGCCAAAGACAGTGGCAATTCTCTTGATTGTTTTTTCAATATTCCTTGGTTTCGTGGCGAAGGCCGATCTTGATTTAGCGAACACTGAGGAGGTTTCAGATGCTTACATGGAGCAAATCCTAGAAACGCCAAATCAGCAAGGAGACAATGTTTCATTTGAACAATATCAGGCTTACCACCAAGATGTCAACGATAACAACGGCTACCAGATTAGGGGATTCTCTCTCGCAATAGGTAGTGCAACAGGCATCATCGGAGGCATTCTACTCTACAGGATGAAACCGATTGGGGGTAAAATCGCATTGTCTGGTGCATTGGTCGCATTTGTTGGAGGCATTGTTGGCAACATGGTGTTTTATGATGCTGCGAGCGAGCACTTGAATGGCACAATTCGAGATAACGCAGAATATTTTGGTTATGCATGTGGCATCTGCACGTTCTTTATTGCAGCATTAGCATTGCTTCCATTAATCAATGCAAGAGCAAGACTTGCTTTCGATGAGGCAAACAAGGTCCGACTTGTTCAAGATGAGTCAGAATGATCGGATGGCCGTGGCCATTTTTTAGCGAGTGCTTTTTCCAAATCTTCGTTGAGAATTGCATTCCACCAATCACTACCTTGCCAAATAGCATACTTCCCACGAATGCCACGTAGGTCTGCCCCTTTCAGCTTACAATTCCGAAAATTGGAGAGATTGCACCGGGCTTTGCGTAGGTCCGCTCCTCGGAAATCAGCCCCATCAAAAGCAGATTTCATCAAATCAGCTTCAACCATGGAGGCTCGACGGAAATCACAATCCGAAAAGTCACCTTCGGTTAAATCGGCTTCATCTAGGATTGCTCGGCGAAACGTCGACCCACGATGCCGACCTTTTCGGAAGATGGCCTTTGCATGGTTTTGATATGAACAATCAATAACTTCAGATTTGGTTTCGTCTGGGTCATCTCGGGGGTCGCCCGCCCCGCCACCTGACATCACCATATGGCACTCAGGATGTTGATTGTTTATCGAGGTGTGCCCTACCGGCTTCCGTCAGGAGTGAATATCGGTTTTTGTCGCCATACTCCAGTGGAACCATGAGCAAGCCACGTTCTTTCAGTCGGTTCAGGTACAAACTAAGATTTCCTGGTGGTTCAATACCAGCATCAGAGAACAATTGATTGACAACTCTCGGT
>JBMYJV010000101.1:0-4722 GCA_049594755.1 Candidatus Poseidoniaceae archaeon | reverse complement strand
AGAATTTCCTGTCCAATGTAGCAACCTTTGGCCTCATGGACGAGATCTTCCAAACCACAATTGAATGGATGCACATCTGAAGTGATTTCGTGTCCTTGGTATGGAATCATGTTCTTCGATCTGTACTCTGTGAACTGCTCAAGAGTCATTGATTCCTTCAATGAATTTTTGATCGATGTGACAAGTATCCAACCCAAGAATGAACGGGTCACGGTTACACCAGGTTCTGGCGGATAGTTTTCAGTGCTCAGATAAGTATTGTTGAGAGTGGTTATGTCGCGAATCGCAACGTTTTGTTGCATTATTCTGGGTTGGAGGTGGGAGAGAACTTTGTCTTTGTACGGCCCATAGCCAACGACGGCAAGATTGTCTCCAACTTCTATAACATCAACGACATCAATGATTTTTGCACTCGTTGTCGTAAATACAGTGCTACAGGATGATTCAACCTTGTTGGTGGACAGGCCGTTAAGGAACGTGAACCGATCTTGTCCTGAAATGAGCAATACGTATGCATCGAGTTTAATGATGCCCATGGTGGTTCCTCAAGCAAAGGATTCGCCGCAACCACAAGAACTTGAAGCGTTCGGATTGTTGATTTTGAATCCACCACCCATGAGACGGTCGACATAATCCACTTCAATTCCATCGAGAAGATGAGATGAAGCGTTCGGAACGAGTACTCTAAACCCAGAAACTTCGAGTTCCTGACAGTCGATATTGGTTGATTCGACAATTTGTAGGTCGTACATGTAACCTGAACAGCCACCCGAAAGGACACCGACCAACAGGGCGTGACTTCGATCGTCACCGAAGGCGTCAGTCAGCATTTCAATTGCCTTTTCTGTAATTGTCAGCGAGACATCAACAACCTTCGGTTGAATGACTTCGATTGTTGGCGCAGTTTCACACGTTCCGCAGTCCATGATTACTCCAACCATCGCTCTATTATGAATCTGACTTTGTTTCATCGACGCATGAGTTTCTTCTTGCGTTCTTTCTCAAGAATGGTGCAACGACGGATTTGTTCTTTTGCACGTTTTGCTTCTTCATCCGAAAGACCACGTGGAATCGATTGCTCGTAACACTTGATCGCATCGGGGAATCGTTCCATCTCAGCATAAGCAGTTCCCATGTTGTAGAGGGTTTGTCCACGAACGTTGGAAGGGTCAATCATCATCGCTTTGTGATATGATTCTACACAGGCCGGGTACTCTTCCAAAAAGTAGTAAGCGTTTCCTCGTCCATTGAGGATTCGTATAACCATCTGGTTGTCATGTGCAAATGATGGCAATGCTCGATCGAACGATGAGAGAGCCTCTCGATATTTTCCATCTTCCATTAGTTGGATGCCCTGGTTGTACCACGAGATATCTTGGTTGGCTACAGAACTTGAATTGGCTGATACAATTGGATTTGCTTGGACCATCGCAGTAGCATCAAGTGCAGCTTTTGCAAGGTCAACTTCGACATTGACTTCTTCTGTGACTGTTTTACTGACAGGTTCAATTGGAGTGAGAAGAAGATTGTTTGCTGCACTCGTCGTTTGTCCTTCAACAACGGTCTGTTGCTCAATAGGTAGTGCCTGTATTGGTTCCGTGTCCATCGCAGGTGGCTCAGGTGCAAATGGAGGAGGCGTCGATGTTGGTGGCGGCGGAGGTGTCTCAAACTGCTGTTGAGGAATCGTTTCAACCACTGGTTGAGTCGGAGATTCCAAATCACGAGCTTTCGTGTGGCAACGTTGAGCTGTTTCAAGATCACCAGCTGCTTCAAGGGACTTTGCAAGTCCTCTCCATAGAGCTGGATTCTCTTTGTCGTGTTGAATAAGTTCCTTCCAAACTGTTACTGCTTCGATGTTTTCTCCTTTGAGGGTCAGTGCTCGTGCTCGGTCAACAGAAGCGCCTGGACTGAGTAAATCCAATGCATACTGTGCAAGTTGGGGCGCTTCAGGCATTGTTGGAGGAATGCCGGTGATGTATTCGAGAACCTCAACTTCGGTCTCTCCGCATTGAAGAAGTGTCTGGATGATTTCGTTCCGAAGGTCGGGATCGTCCTGATGCTCAAGAATCTGCATACCCTGTGACAAAACAGTCCCGACGTCATTTTCCGACTTTGCAAAGTCAACCAATTTTCGTCGTGCTTTGATGTGACGTGTGTCAAGATCGACAGTCCTCTCGAATGCATCCTTCGCGCCGTTTTGATTCTCATTCCGTGCATAGAGGCTGCCAAGATTGTACCATCCCGATGCCACGCTATCATCGAGTTTTGTTGCATGTTCGAGTGCAGCAATGGCATGGGTGTCAAGTTCCATCCGAGCCATTGCTCCACCAGCAATACGCCATGCGCCAGCATGTTGCGCGCCGATGGTTTTCAGATGTGGTTTTAGCAACGCGAGCGCCTTTTTTGGCTCACCTTGACGGATGAGTTCTGTTGCTTCATCTGTGAGCCTATCCAAATTGATATCTTCTGTCACTGGACGTTCTAGAATCTCTGCTTCGATGGTTTCCTCGATTTGCTCCTCAACAATTTGTGTTGCTGCTACAATTCCCGCAGCGCTCTTCAATTCCTCTTTGTCGAGGTGGCCGTCGCCGTCGATATCGTGATGCGCAGCTTCGGCAAGAATGGCTTCTGCATCTTCAACTCCAGTTTCTTCCATAACAACGTTGAGCGTTGATTCTTGGTGGGTGGCTTTTGTCACAGTTGTTTCGATTTCGTCTGGTACTTCCTCAACAGGTGCGCTTTTTGTCCGATTGAGTACATCGGTAAGGCTTGGATGTCCTGGGAAGAATTCGAGACCTCGTCTTGCCATTGCTGCTGCACCTGCATCGTCACCGATTCGATCCAGCAAAATTGCCAAATTTGCTGTTGCTGGAGCATGGTCTGGATTGAGATCGAGACAAATTTGGAATGCTTGCCGTGCGCCACGAGCATCCTGTTGGGCTTCGAGAAGGACGCCACGGTTGAACCAGGCCATATCACTTGATGGATCCAAAGCGATTGCTTTGTTGAACGCAACAAGTGCTTCTTGTGGGGCATTCGACCGTGATTTGTATTCTCCTTCCTCGATCAGGGACTGAACTTGCTCCTCTACCGTTTGTTCCTCGTCAGATTGAGTTTCACTTGGTAGCTCTTGGTCTGCCTCAACAACCATTTCTAATTGTGCATCTGGTTCAGGTTCAGCCTCATCAGAATGGACCATAGAACCAAGTCCGGCTGAGCGCAAAGCATCCGCCATGTCGTTGATCAATGCACTTGACATCTCTTCGTCCTCAGCACGCATAGGCTTGTCCCGTTCTTTGGCAAGACTGTTATGGTATAAGCATAGTTGCTTCTTGGCCAAGAAAAATCAATGGATTCATCTATTGCCTGTACTTGGAAAAGACATGGCGGACACCCCCCTCAAAATCATGGGCCTTTCTGGTTCAATTGGACGACAATCAAAGAATGGTATGTTGGTCGACCTGGCCTTGCAAAAAGCAGCAGAAATGGGTGCAGAAACTCATTTTTGGGATTTGCAGGAAAAACCACTGCCCTTGGTAGGCGAAGAGGGATGTTGGTCAAATCCAATCGTCAAGGAATTCCAGGAAATGGCTTCCTCCTGTGATGCATTCCTTGTCTCCTCGCCAGAATACCACGGAACAATGTCTGGTGTCATGAAGAACACCTTTGACTGGGTTTACGATCAACATGTTGGTGGCAAGGTGTTTGGATTAATGTCGACACTTGGCGGCATGTCCAATTCAAACACGCTGAATCACATGCGCATCATGCTGCGATGGCTCCATGCGAATCCTGTCTCTCAACAACTAGCGGTTGGACATGTCAAAGAAGCCTTCACCGAAGATGGAGGATTGGCTGACTCTGACATGGACCAAAGACTTCAGAACCTCGTCGAATCGGTGATGAAGACGGCAACAATGTACCGCGACTCGTGATGATATGAACATCAATCGACCTTCCTTTGAGGATTCGTTCGGAGGTACGTATCTTCTCGTCGAACCTGGTTCCTTTAACATTGGGGATGAAATCGGATCAGGACACCCAAATGAACAACCGATTGTTTCAGTCGAAATTTCAGAACCATTTTTCTTTGGAGTTCGTCCAGTAACCCAAGTTCACTGGACTGCAGTTATGAACAACAATCCATCAAAATTTCAGGAGGGTTGGAGCGCAGGACTCCGTCCAGTTGAAACCGTTTCATTTGATGATGTTCAAGTTTTTCTAAAAAGACTCAACAACGAGCAAAAAGAGTACATCGGTTTCAATGGATATTGGAGACTTCCATCTGAATCCGAATGGGAATATGTTTCGAAAGCAGGAACCAGCACGCGATGGTCTTTTGGCAACAAAGACTCAGAACTTGACGCACATGGTTGGCATGCTGGGAACAGTGGTGCTACAACCAGAGAAGTAGGCTCGAAGAAAGCAAATCCGTGGGGCTTCTTCGATATGCACGGTCTTGTCCATGAGATGACGAGCGATTCCTGGCAACCATCGCACAAAGATCGTCTACAGCAACCAAACTCTCTAGATTCGGTTGACGAATATTACGTTGCGAAAGGTGGCTCGTGGTTTACTGAGTCGGATTCAACACGATCATCGTCTCGACGCAGAGTTCATCGGAAAGACCGCAAAGATGGCATCGGTCTGCGCCTTGTTTGGGAGCCGTCGGAACCGATTACCTAGTCCCCGTTTCGTATTTCTGTATCCATTTCAAATGCT
>JBMYJV010000100.1:0-4728 GCA_049594755.1 Candidatus Poseidoniaceae archaeon | reverse complement strand
ACACAAATTCAGATTGGTCAACACCGTGGAGTTCAACCGGTCACACGATGGAAGGATGGGGCATTCGTTCCTTCAAATTCACACCAGGTGCTGCTTCGCCGGCTCCTCTTACGTTGAGGGTCACGTCTGATGTCTCCAACTTCGATGGTGTTTTGGTTTACAAATCAACAGCAGATGGTCTCTGGTCTACGCAGGACTTGGATTTCACCAACAACGTTGCAACTGGACTCATCCAAGGTTTCGGAAACCTCACCGACGAGGTCTATGCCATCGTGTGGTATGCTAGCACGATTGCAGATTGCGATTACACCTCGTGTGGGCCTTCATACCCACAGGGGACCATCGACATCGAGGCAGCACGTATCACCTCTCCTGCGACCATGATGCTGAATGGAACCACGCTCGGCGACCGTGATGGCGATGGTTCAGCAGATACCGTTCAAGTGAACTACTCCATTCTTTCGAATGCCTTCTTTGAGGACCTTGATGTCGATGCAGTTGTGCGTAACAGCAACGGCACCGTTGTCGACACAATCTCCACCCGTGTTCAAGCCGGTGGAGGTGTCCATGTTCCAAACAGCGTCTATTTCACCGCCAACAAGGACGACCAATACACTGTACGCTTTACGATGAAGAACATGCTCGGCGCTATTCTGGATACAGAAACAACATCACCTCAGGCACTGACCAACATGGCGCCTGTAGCAAACGCTTCGCTTTCGACCAACCTTAGCCAGACCTATGAGAAGATCCAGTTCACCGGAGACGGTTTTGATGCGTGGGGTCTATCACTCGACAACAATACCTTGCCGTACTTTGACCAACCCGTTGCTTATGCATGGGATTTCGGAGACAACATGACCTCTGGATTGCGCTCACCACTACGCTCCTTTGCCCAAGCTGGACTCTACAACACGACATTGCGTGTGATGGATGTTGGAGGAACGTGGTCCGATGTGAACATCAACCAAATCAACATCACAGATGACTCTGAGCCGATTCCGATCATTACAGTCAACAACAATGTTGTAGCAGATCGGTTGGAAATCCTCACGAATCAGCGAATTATTTTCTCTGCATATCAAACAGCAGACAACGTTCCATTGGAATTTTTGGACTTCAACTGGGACTGGGGTGATGGCTCTCCTGTGACAAATGGGACAGGGCAGTACACTGCAAATCACGAATGGGGAGATGTCGTTGGACCGAACCAAACCTATATTCTCACCTTGACCGTATCAGACGGTGTCAACACTGGCCAGAAAACCATTGAAATCATCGTCAACAACCGTTTGCCGTACCAAATCTTCTCGGATGAACTCACAACCTACACGTACACGCCTTTGCTTATGCCGGATGTCTTTACCGATGATGATGGAGAAAATCTCTCACTCGGCTGGGTGTTCGAGGGTGGCGTCAACCTCGACGGGATTGATGTTGATCGTAACGATGATTTTTCCTCGACAGCATCTGCAGCCTTGTACCCTGCTCCTGCTTGGGACACACCAGGTCTCAAGAACATCACCGTAACAGTCACTGATGAAGATGGAGGCATTTCGATTGCAGAACTCCGGGTCAATGTCATCAACCAACTGCCAGTTGCAAATTACATCGTCAAAGAGTCTGGAGCAACTGGTTCTCCGCAGATCGATTTCCTTGTAACAGAGGCACAAGTCAATGTCCCATACACATTTGATGGCCGAACCAGTTTCGATGCCGATGGCACAACGGGTCTGTACACCGATTTAGCGTTCAACTGGTCGTTCCCAGATGGCACATTCAGTAATAAGACGTTGCCTGCATATTCGTTTTTGGAGCCAGGCGAGCAAATCATCCAACTCGTTGTTACCGATGAAAACGGTGCACAAAGTACGCCAAAGGTCATTGTTGTTGTCGTTGCCAATCCGCTTCCTATCATTCAGTTGCAGATTCTCGATGCTTGGGTTGATGGGGAACTGCTCATGGATACCGATGTATTCCCGGAGAACGGATTGCCCGACCAATGGTCGAGGACCTTTGATGAAAATGGTGTCAATGTCGCCATTCCAGGCGCTATGTTGTACTTCGATTCGAGTGGTACACGTGACGGTGACCAGCGGTTCGAAGGAAAGTACGTTCCGCTCGAGCAAGAATCGCCTGATTGGAATGGATTGCTTGAATACACGTGGGACTTTGGGGATGCAACGCCGATTGTACACGATCCGATGCCTTGGCATTCTTATGAACGACCAGGATTGTACACCGTGAAACTGACCGTCCGTGATGCTTTTGGAACGGGTGACGTTACTCGTGCAGAGTTCAACATCCACATCGATGCGCCCCCAGAGATTTCAGGCATTGATTTACCAGATGAAGTCTATGAAGACTTTTCCACAGCTGTGATTGTCAACGTATCAGACGCTGAATCACTCGCTGATTTGGTGTTCTATAGAGATCTCAATGTTCTCGATGGGTCGAATTCCGACAGGGATGAAGCCATCAGCAACGATCTTTTCATTGAATGGGAGCAAGACATTCTCAGAGATACCGATGGTGACGAAATTGTCGACAACGATTGGTTTGTCTCCACGAACACGCTCGTGACATTGGCAACGGTCGTTTGGGACGATCCAACAGATGCAGTTCTCAAGGTGAGAGTCTGTGATGGAATGGGCTTGTGCGATGAAGCTGAAGCAGATGTGACGGTTCTACCGGAACAAGATGCAGATCCATCTCTTTCAGACTTCAGCTGGGATGAGTGGAAATCGTGGATGTCCGATGCAGGAAGTGATGCACTTGGGTTCATTGCTCTGATTCTTGCTGCCTTGATTCTTGGTTGGCTTGTCATGCGTCAACCGAATGAAATTGAAGAGGAAGCCAAACAGAATGCTGAGACATACGACGTTGAGCACGCTGATGATGGCGGATTGCTTGGCATGGACCACCACTCGCCTCCACCTGCGCCGAAGATTCTCTCCAAGCAAGAGCGTAGAAACGACGAGAGTGGTTACATCCGGCCCTTGCGACGTCGAGAGTAAACGAATGCCTCAAGAACCTCGTCGTCAACCTTGAGTTAAGGGGTGAGCCGATGTTGCAACGAAGAGCGGTTTTTCTTCTCTCGATTCTGCTCGTTCCTTTGCTAAGTGGTATGTTTGCACCATCCTTTGGTTCTGCTTCTGCAGCAATCGATGATTGCCAAGGAACGCTCTCTCCCATCGTATGGAACGAAACCATCTCAAGACATGCTGAAGTCCCCTTCAACAATTATTGGGATCCATTCTACTACGAGGAAGATTGGGAGGATGAAGGTCGTGACCGAGGTCGCTCATCAGAGCCGATGAATTCTGGTGGAGAAAACATCGATTCATCACTTTCTCCGGAAGAGCCATGGATGTACAATGCCTATCATTCTCCAGTACCTGTTAAGACCCTTACCACCAACCTCGCTACAACGATTCTTGTTGGTAACGATAGCGCTGGGGCACTGCGCGTCAATCTCTCGAGCTCCCACCGAACGACCATCTGCGTTGAGATTCAAGGGATTGCTGGAAATTCAACCGTCCCTGCAAAAGCCGATGTGTACTTGATGACAACGTCACAATACGAACGCTACGAATGGTCCTACGAGCGAATGCATGGAACCGATTATGATTTTTGGTTTGATAGAGAAAGTCTGAGTGACGATGAATTTGTGACCGAAGTTTCTCCTGAATGGGCTGCCTTCGATGTCACAGGATGGAAAACATACAGGGACGTTCACACCTATGAAAACACGGATTCTGTTGTCATGAGCGTAGCTTTGGACGCTCCTGAAGTCCATTCCTCGCTTTTTTCTGGCTCGACCTATCAAGAATTTTTCATTGTGATTGATGCTTGGGACAATTCACGAAGAGGCGATGCGGGAGCGCAGAACAAGATCATTGCAGCAGATGTTGCGATTTCCACCGTTGAGCGCTCAATCGTTCTTCCAAACTGGACAGTTTCGATTGTCTTCTTTGTTTTCTTTGCAGCCATCATCATGGCGCCTGTACTCATCAACAAGCGGTATATGGGTGCTGGCTTGGAGCCGAGTGTTGAAGCGCAAAAACAACTCATGCCCTCACTGAATCAGAACTGAATCAGTATTCGAGAAGTGTCCAAGCGTCTCGTAGATCTCGAACGTTGATGAGGCCTTTATCGCTAATTCTGTGTTCCATGGAAAGTGTTGCATAAACCATGGAAACGCCGAGAACTGGTGCGTGGATACGAGCCCAGTCGCCGCCGCTGTTCACGGCCATGACGCTATAATCGACACCTTCTCCTTTCAACTCGATTGCGGCATCGACGATTTGCAATGCATCGAGGTGTGAATGTGCAGTGGAGCAGAACTTTATCAAATCGCCCTTCTCTCTGTTGTCGCGGACAAAGGATGCAATGTCTTCTGAATTTGGTGTTCCGTTGATGTCATGGCTTGAGTAGACGATTTTGCAACCCTTGTCTTTTGCAGAGGCGAGCAAGCCATTGAGCGTATTCTCTTCGATCGAGGATTCAAGATCGATCCATGTAACGCCTGATGCGATTGCATGTTCAAGGATTGCAATTCGTTCGTCCTCAGTGCCTGGGAAGAATCCACCTTCACGTGGAGGTCGAACGGTAAAAATGACAGGCACTGCGATGGAATCCTTGAGTTTCTGAATGGTCTCTTCAGCATTAACGGACGAGGCGTCGGAAATCGGCCACTCGGCTTCAGGAGGCATGACGCTCTTCGGC
>JBMYJV010000099.1:0-4745 GCA_049594755.1 Candidatus Poseidoniaceae archaeon | reverse complement strand
TGGCTGGTACATTTGATGGAACCATTACGAGTGGTGGCTGGACGGCAACCTCAAGTTACGGAGGAAACGACATTTTCGTTGCGAAGAGTGCTGCAAATCAAGCCAACAGCTGGGCTTTGGTGTCTGGAACCAGTGCCTTTGACGAGCCTCAAGGCCTCGCCGTTACCTCGACCGGAGCCGTTGTCTTTGGTGGCTATCTCACTGCGACATTCACTGCAGGTTCAAAGTCGATTTCAAATTCAAACCACGATGGGTTCGTCGTCGGACTCTCCGATGCGGGAGCAGTTAATTGGATTGAGAAGATTGGTGGTTCACAGTACGACTACGTATTTTCAATGGATGTTAACAACAGTGATTATGTTGGGGCAGCAGGTTCGTTCTCTGGTTCAATGACTCACAAAGGAGTCTCAGTGACGTCTGGTGGAGCACGTGATGTCTTCGCATGGGTCTTCGATCCTGCTGGATTGATTGATACTGACGGTGATGGTGTCCTCGATGCTGCACCAGACAACTGTCCAACGGTCCCGAATTCAAATCAAGCCAACACCGATGGTGATGCAGAAGGTGATGCTTGCGATGATGACGATGATAACGATGGACTAACCGACAATTTCCCCGACAACTGTCCTCGTGGCGGTGAATTCAATTGGATCAGTTCCCGTGATTTCAACGATCCCGCTTCCTCCACAGATTGGGACAACGATGGTTGCAAGGATGATTCAACCGAAGATACAGATGACGACAACGATGGTGTCCTCGATGTCGACGATAGTTGTCCCCGAACATCCTATTCTCCTCCTCGCCCTTCGTGGGTTTCCGACTCAACAACAGACATCGATGGTGATGGTTGCCGAGATTCTGATGAAGACACGGATGACGACGGTGATGGATTTGAAGACGCTGCTGACGACTGTCCAACCGTCGTCGGGAATTCAACACTCGGTACTCAAGGCTGCCTTGACATCGATGGTGACATGTGGTCGGACACATCGGACGATTGCCCAACCGAGTATGGAAATTCAACCGAAGGCGGCTTGAACGCTTGCCCTGACATGGATGGTGATGGATGGGCGGATTCAATCGATGATTTGCCAACGGATCCAACCGTATGGAGCGATATCGATGACGATGGCTATGGAGATAATCTCGGAAGCACACCTGCTGATGCATGCCCTGACACACCAGGAACATCAACCATTGACCGCTACGGATGCGTCGATGCTGATGGAGATGGCTATTCCACACCAACCCAAGGTTGGGGTGTCGACAGTGGAGCAGATGCTTTCGCAAGCGATGCAACACAATGGGGAGACTTCGATGAAGACGGATTCGGTGACAACTATGGAAACGCTTCATGGATTGATCGACCCGAGAATTGGGTAGGCATCTACATGGATGGTGCACAAGATCAAGACGCCTGTCCAATGCAACCTGGAACAAGTTGGCAAAACGGAATCCTTGGATGTCCTGATTCGGATGGAGATGGTTGGTGGGATGTGCAAGATGCCTTCCCTGGTGAAGCTTCACAATGGTCCGACGTCGATGGTGATGGATTCGGCGATAACGAGAGCGGTGCAAACGCAGACGCTTGTCCAAACATTGCTGGCAACTCGACCGTTGATCGACTCGGTTGTATCGATACCGATGGTGATGGATATTCATCGCCAGATCTAAGTTGGGGCCCGACTGATGGAGCCGATGAATTCTACAATGAGCCATCTCAATGGATTGACTCAGATGGTGATGGCTTCGGAGACGAAAAGGATGGATATCAAGGAGACTATTGCCCTGATGTGGCCGGAAATTCAACTCTCGACAGATACGGTTGCCCAGACAGCGATAACGACGGTTGGTCAGACCCTGATGCAAACTGGACGCTAGACGATGGAGCGGATGCGTACATCAACGATCCATTGACACACATCTACGTTGAACCCATTGTTGTCGAGAGTGAGGAAGAGAACTTCTTCACAAGCCCATTGATGCTCGCAATCTATGGAATTTCAGTGCTCGTTCTTGCAGGACTCGCCTTTGTCATGACCCGTGGTCCAAAGGAGCCTGAAATGAAGCAATTTGCTCAAGTTCCGATGCAACAACCAATGATGCAGCAACAAGTGACAATGCCTGTTGCTCAAGCAAATCCGTATCAGCAACCGGTCCAAACTCAGACCTATGCACAAGCTGCTGCACCACCTCCAGTGGTTCAACCAGACCCTGCTATGGACTACTACAATGGACTTCTGTCACAAGGGTATACACCTGAGCAAGCCTCGATGTATACGAAGCAATACTTCCCTCAGTTTAATCACTGAAATTATTGCTTTCCTTCAGGTTCGTTGCTGTTGCCCAACAGTTTGCTGAATGTCAGAACACTGATGGTCAAACCGATCAATGAGAAAATAAACCCAACATCGACCAGATTGTCGGCAAACTTAGCAGGATCAAAGAATCCATCACCTCCATAGATAAATGATCCAAACACAAACAATGCGAGCCCAAACATACCGGTTTTCATTTCCTGGTCAGACAACCGCGGAGAATTTGCTTTTCCTCTTGAAATGATTTGATTTTGCTGAACCAATTTGCTTGACATAATTCCGTTGAACATCATGATGCCGAGAGAGACCAGTCCGATGAGAATAAAGCAAAACGACCCAAAAATTGCCCCTCCATTCGGTGTTCCAAGAAAACCCGAGGAACGTATTGCTCCAAGGAACATGATGATTCCTAAAGCAATAGAAGAAAGAGAAAGTAGAATCTTTGCCCCAATACTCACCATGGACAAAAGAGGACACAAATCGTATTTTAGGCCTAAGCCGACGTTATCGTAAGAATTTCATTATTTTGAGCAAAGGAATCTATGCTGCACGAGTGTTTGGTGTCGTCATTCAGTTCCATCGGGTGTAGTGCTCTTCCGTTGTATGTTCTTCTTGTCCACAGACTTCACATTTCGGGTTTAAGCCGAAAGCAGCCTTAATCTCATATTCTGTTTGAAGTTCTTCCTTACGCTGTAGAATCTTTGGAAATACTGTTCGTTTCAGTATCTCGTACAAAACAATCCAGCCGATGCAAAGACCAAAACAAATTTCAACATACATCTGAATCGCTTTTCTCTTATTTGAGCGGAATATCGTTTCTCTCAAGTAAGCACTTCGAGCAAGCGATCTTGTTCGGCGGCCATGCGGAGTTCCATGGCGATGCGTCGGCCACTGGACATTGGCTTTCGCCAGAGAGCATTGCCGTATGGATGGCCGACGTTGACGTGGACGTTGGTTCCTCCGCCGAGTCGTGGGGCAACGTCGTAAATCCAGTAGTTCATATCCTTGTCAATGCAAGTTTGAAGACAGAATGGTCCTATGATACCCGGATCGTAATGCTCCTTGCTGGCCTTGATGAATTTCTCTCCAAGTTCAAACGCCTTCTCCAAGAGAGATTCGCGGATGGTTGCCGTATTGTGCCCTACAACGGTCATCTCTGGGATCTTTTGATGATCAGGCATCGTCATCTGTTGTGGAGCTGGTAGTCGAACGTGTCCATCCAAGGATGACTCGAATCGCCAGTCAACACCGAGTAATTCCAATTTTTCACCTTCTTCAGCAAGGGGGCTGTAGAAGAAGTTCAGATTGAAGACTGGACCAATCACATACCGCTCGATGCGAGCGCCATCAAGCGATGCTTGGTCGATGATTCCATCCTTGAGCAAGACCTCGGATTTCTCCTTGAATTCAGCATAGGATGCACACGTGAAGAAACCACGTTCGAGCTTCTTTTGGGCGTGATGTAGTTTGACGATGACCAGACAATCAATGTCTTCTGGATTTTCAATGGCTTCAGGATATGGGAGACCTGCCTTGTCAAGGATCCAGTAGTAATCTTGCTCTTCTGTTCGCTCTTCCATGCGTAGCATGTTTCTGGATCCAAAGAGTGGAACCCTAAACTTGTTCTCAACGTCTTCAATCGATGAATAGGACGTAAACGATCTGTTTGGTATGTAAACCACGTTGCGTTTTCTCATTTCGACTTGCATTGAATCGTTCATGACATCATTAAACGATGGCATAACGATGGCTTTGTCAACCATGCCTCGAAGCACGCGTCCAGAACCTGATCGCTTGGTCTTGAAGTAGTTCGCATAGGTCTTGTGACGACCTTCCTGGCAGTACGCAACAGTAGGAAAACCTTCCTCGATTCCACCATCGCAGATATCGAGAGCAGAATGTGATGCAGTCATTCCAATTCGGAGTTTCATCCGATCGTACTCTTCGATGATTTGTGCAATATCATCTCGTTGCAACATGGTTCTCAACAACCTCTTGTCGACCCCGGTCTTTGATACCATCGCTTGGACAGGTTCAATCAAACCGCTGCAATTCCATCAATTCCTCGGTAGTGAGGGTGTCTCCGGACATGAGTTTGCTCATCAAATCCTGTACTTCGACTCGTGCGGTTGGGCGCTCGCCTTCTCCGGCTTCTGCACTTCGACGTGCCCGCATCATGTCTTGGATGGAATGCAAACAGCGAAGCGATACGATGTAGAATCTGTGCGCCTTGTCAGCTTCTTGCTTTGTGTTACGCAGTTCGCGGTGCTTTGAGTTCGCACGTTCGCGTTGCTTGTTAACTTCCTTGTCCCATTGAATCATCAAGTCGTGCGCTTCTTGAGCGGCTGCTGCTGCTTGTTGAACGGCTTCGTGAGCTTCATCGTGCTCTTTTCGTGCAGCCTTGAGTTCTTCGTTCTCGGCTGAATC
>JBMYJV010000098.1:0-4755 GCA_049594755.1 Candidatus Poseidoniaceae archaeon | reverse complement strand
TCCAAACCCTGCAACGTGTCCGCATCGAGTCGAATCGATGTGAGTGTGCTTTGGCCGCTCATTTTGCTCCCTCGTAGTCAGTGGTAGTATTGCTAAGCATATAACTGTATTGCAAAATGTCATACAATTGTAATACAGATGGACTGGACGAGTAATACTAAAACCCATCGCTCAGTCCTGCGTTTATGCTCGCAGACACCACCGCAAACCGACTTTACCTACAATTGGTCGAGACTGCTCTCGAAGATTCGATTGTCACCGATGATGAAGCTGCGATTCTCCGAGTTCTCGGTGTCCAACCAAGCGATACTGCCCTCTGTCTATCCATCGCTCGTGGAGAGGAACTGAACCCATTTGGCGAGATGGAAGACGTTGAACTGGCCATGGGAACTGTATCGACCTATCAATCCGCTTTGATTGCAGCTCTCGATGATGAGGTCATCACAGAGGATGAATGGGCATTGCTCGACCATCTCCGTCGATTGCTCTCCATCCAACCCGATCAACATGCGATGATTGAGGAAGCCATCCATGCCATGGCTGAAGTCGATGAACAAGGTCAGAGGCGTATTGAACGACTTGAGCGATTCATGACCGTCTGTCCTCTGTGACCCTTTTGAAACGGCATTTGGGCTACCCATTCAATGACAACCATTAGAAACACTTTGAGGGTCGAGAGGCTCAAGGTGGAAACCCCTTATGCAAATTGTCAAAGAAATCTATGATGCAGTTGTCGCCCGTGATCCTGAACAACCTGAATTTCATCAGGCAGTGTGGGAGGTCCTCGAAAGTCTAGGTCCTGCTTTGGAACGTCACCCTGAGTACATTGACATGGTGAAGCGTGTTGTTGAGCCAGAGCGTCTCATTCACTTCCGAGTTCCTTGGGTTGATGACAATGGTAAGGAACATGTCAACCGTGGATTCCGAATCCAATTCAACGGTGCCATTGGTCCATACAAGGGTGGACTTCGATTCCACCCATCCGTTAACGCTTCAATTCTCAAGTTCCTAGCGTTTGAGCAGATTTTCAAGAACAGCCTCACCGGCCTTCCAATGGGCGGTGGAAAGGGTGGTTCAGACTTTGATCCAAAGGGCAAGAGCGATGCTGAAGTCATGCGCTTCTGCCAATCCTTCATGATGGAACTCTGGCGCCACATCGGGCAAGATTGCGACGTCCCTGCTGGTGACATCGGTGTCGGTGGTCGAGAGATTGGCTACATGTACGGAATGTACCGTAAACTCCGTAATGAATTCCAAGCTGGTGTTCTCACTGGAAAAGGACTCTCATACGGTGGTTCTTTGATTCGACCGGAAGCAACAGGATACGGTCTTGTTTACTTCGCACGTGAAATGCTCGCTGCTCAAGGCGAATCCTTCGAAGGAAAGCTTGTATCGATTTCAGGATCTGGGAACGTTGCTCAGTTCGCTTGTGAGAAGGTTCTCGATCTTGGTGGCAAGCCTGTTACCATGTCCGATTCGAGTGGATTCATCCATGACCCTGCTGGTATCGACCGAGAAAAGTTGGCTTGGATCATGGACCTCAAGAACAACCGACGAGGCCGTATCTCTGAGTATGCTGCACACTTTGACGGTGTTACCTTCACTGCATCCGCACCAGAACCAACTCCAAACGGTCTTTGGGGAATCAACGTTGATGTTGCCCTACCATGTGCAACACAAAACGAGCTCAACGGTGCTGAAGCACAAATGCTCGTTGACAACAACGTCATGGCTGTTGCAGAAGGTGCGAACATGCCTTGTACGCCAGAAGCAGTTGAAGTCTTCCAGAAGAACAATGTCCTCTTCGCTCCAGGAAAGGCAAGCAATGCAGGTGGTGTTGCAACCTCTGGACTTGAAATGAGCCAAAACTCACTCCGTCTCGCATGGACTCGTGAAGAAGTCGATGCTCGACTTGATGCCATCATGGTCGGTATCCACAAGGCTGCTTACGAGACAGCCAAGGAATACGGTCGAGATGGTGACTACGTCTTTGGTGCCAACGTTGCAGGTTTCCTCAAGATCGCTGAAGCTATGCAAGCACAAGGTGTTGTTTGATTTCAAAGGCTAAATGCCGAAGCAAACATACCGAATGCAAAGAACAGTCCAATGACTGTTAAAATCGCCCCGAGCACGATGTTGGTAATGGCCCAACCTGTTCCCTGCCCATAGGACTGATTGTGCTCCATCATGTTGTAATAGAAGACAATCTCGCAGACAAAAGCCGCGTTGTAGAACATACAACACGTTCCATAGCCCAATTCGAACACCGTTTCGGTACCATTGTCAAAAGCAAATAATGTTGAAACAATGTAGATCAGTGTTCCCACACCAATGAGCACGTAACTCCAGATTCGAATAGGATGTTTGAATTTCGGCATTTGGATGTACACGATGTTCTGTTGCATCATAGGTTGAATGGGTTGAGCACCAAAGGGCATTCCAGCCTGTTGTCCAGTATTGATTGTCACGGATTGTGGTGTTTGAATTTCACCAACAATCTGGTTGTTCTGGTCTCCTTGCATAGCCGTGTCTATTCATCGGTCCCAATTAACGACTTCGCCGAATGGGAGATGGGATGCTTGGACCAATCAGGTGACAGATTCACCTACTTCGAAAACATTGACACGCAATTCTTGGGTCGTATGTCCTCCATCAGGAAGATAGATCGAATAATAGGCAGTTACGCCGCGATCGAAAATCCATTGTGGGCCACAACTTGTACCTGCTCCGTTACCTGTTCCAGTTCCACCATCGGCGATGACGAAGTATCGCTTTCCAGAAATCAATTCAGTCGGGAGTGTAATGTCCTCGCCTACTTCCCATAATGTTACACCTCCTGGAGCTGATGCAACAGGATCGCCAAAGTAACCCATTCTTCGGAAGATCTGGTCATTGTGTTCACACCACAACACCCAACCGACTTCATCGGTTTGGACGTTCTTTCCGAGACTTTGGTATTCAATCATAAGGAGATAATCATCGTAGGCATCATCCACCCAACCACCAACAAAGACAATCTGTGTGTGTGCTTCATTGGTCGCAACAGAAACCGTTGATTCAGCTCCTTGTGCAATTCTCTCAAGTTGATTGATCATCACAAACATCGACGTTGAAACGGCGATGAGAATTCCAATGAAAACGATCATCGCACCAATTCCAACCTGGGCAAGCGTATCGTTCTGTTTCTCCATCGCAATCAACTCATCAAATCGTAACCAGGCGTAACATCGTTTGGAACATAGAAGTCAAGTTCGGTCGTTCTTCCCTTTTCGACAGCGATGACCAAGGTCGCATGCATGTCTTCAACCAGATCACAATCACCGTTCCCATTTGGACTGGTCAGGTCGATGAGAACGTGATAGTACGTCTGAGGGTTAAACGCATCGAGATAGGTCGCATCATCTGCGTTACCGTTCAAATCAGTTGCAACGTCAAAATTACCACTCGAATACACAAGCGTATGTGCAGAGTTTGTCTGTGTGGGTCCCGTATCGTTGATATCACACATCATGGCCCATTTCACGTTCGCATCTGGAATCGCTTCACTCGCATATGGGAACTTGAACATCACATAGAGCCGATCGTTGGTATTTCCAGTTGAGTCATATTCTTCAACCTCAAAGACCAGAACCATCGGTACTGAATTCAACGTTTCTGATTGTTCCACACTCTGCGTTCTTGATTCCATGAACGCTTGTTCAATCATCATCAGTGCCATACCTGCTACAATGGCAGAAAAGAGGAGAATCATGATCATGCTGACCATGGCACTCAATGCGACTTCAGCGACATTGTCATGCTGAAGCCTCTCTTCCATGCTTGTTGATGCATGGTCGAGAATCTAAATGCTTGCCTATGACTTGTCCCAGTTACTGAGTTTGTTCGTATGCAATCCATTGATTCGCCTGCGGATCGAGGTAGAACAAGGAACCGTCTTCTTGGCGTAGCCATCGAACACCGTTTTCTTCCCATTCCTGACCGCCAGTTTCCGCACCAGCACTCTCGTTCGAGGCTTGTTGTTCAAGCATTTGTGTCTCCATTTGTCCTTGGACAACTGGTTCCTGCGAGAATGGACTGACCTTTTCGACGCCAAGCGCATTGTTTCGTCGCATGACGCCAAGACCAGCGAGTGCACCAAGCACGAGAATTGCTACGAGTGTGTAGATGAGGAATCCTCCGCCACCACTTTCAACCTCTGCCTTGGTTTGGGTCGGGTCATCAGGATAGGCATCCTGCTTGTTCGGGACACCATCACCATCGGAATCCTCCCATTCTTGAGGGTCGAGTGGGAAGGCATCGTCTCGGTCGTTGTAGCCATCGTTGTCGGAATCGTATTGCTCGAGAGCGCATCCATCATCGTCGGCGATGCTGGTCATGTTGGTTGCAGGACAATCGTCTCGATTGTCCGTTACACCGTCCATGTCCGTATCTCGTTGACTGGATACACAACCATTGGCATCGAGTGATGGATCTGGATTGGTCATTGGGCAGAGGTCAAACGCGTTGTTGATGGTATCACCATCGTCATCGAGTTGACTTGCTCCACAACCATCGGCATCTGGTGCTTCACCTGCAGGTGTTGCTGGACAAATGTCCTTGTTGTTGTAGACGCCATCCATATCGTCATCAAGTTGAGCAGAACTGCAACCGTTCTCATCGACCAAAGCCAATGGTGCGGTTCCTGCACACGTATCGACTGCATCTGAAACACCATCGTTGTCACCGTCCTTTTGGGTATCTGAACAACCGTTGGCA
>JBMYJV010000097.1:0-4790 GCA_049594755.1 Candidatus Poseidoniaceae archaeon | reverse complement strand
ACACCTCGAGAAATGAAGACATCGCCATCGAGAAGAAGCGCAGCGACGGCCTGAAACTCAGCGTTTCTGTTGTTGTTCCCTTCCATCAGTTTGAGCATACCATTGCAACCAAGCGTCTTCAAAACGTACGCTGAATAGACACCAGGAAAACCATCCAAAGCATCCACAAACAAGCCAGCGTCTTCGACCATGAGTGCATCGTCTGGATGCGGAAGGTGTGCTTGAGCTTGATGAAGTTTCGAGCGAGCAACGATTTCCAAATCATCGCATTGTGGTTCGGAAATCTCAACACCTTCAACGATCAATTGCTTAACCTCAAAGCCGAGTGGTTCGAGTGCATGCTTGGCTTCTCGCACCTTGCCAACATTCCCGGTCATGAACCAAACGGTGCGCATGGAGATGGCTTAGAGGTGCCCATTGATGGATGTTCGGATTTATTGAAACACGAACTTCATGGTCTGTCCCGATAAGCAGATACCATGCTGCAGCAGGTTCTGATGGTTGCGCTCGGCGGAGGCATCGGTGCAGCACTTCGTTATTTGACATCTGAATGGATCACAAGCGACGGTTTTCCGTGGGCGACGCTCTGTGTCAATCTCATCGGTTCGTTCCTGATGGGAGCCCTCGCCATCGGTCTTGCTGAAAACATGATTTCCAAAGATTTGGCACTCCTTCTTGGAACAGGATTGCTCGGTGGATTGACCACTATGTCTGCCTTTTCAGTTGAAACCATCCAAATGGTCGAACAAGAGAACATTGGTCTTGCAGCCGGATATGTTGGTGCAACCATGCTGCTTTGCCCGCTTCTTGCCTTGGTTGGTTGGAAACTTTCTGGGACACTTCTAGCCTCAACCTGACCTTTAAGTGGAAGGCCGACCAAGGAAGAACCATGAGCGCAGACCACTTGATTGCCAAACTCAACGAAGCTCTCGGATGGGAATTGCGTGCCATCAACATGTACGCCCACTATGCTGCCTACATTCGTGGAATTCATCGCCTTCAGCTTGAGCCACACTTTACTGCTGAAGCAAACGAATCGATGGTTCACTCCAACATTGTTCGTTCTGCCATCGTCAAACTCGGTGGCGTTGCCGTAACCGAGCGTAATGCAACGCCGATCGAACACGTTTCATCCTATCTCGATATGCTTGCTGAGTCGTTGAAAACAGAGACGAAAGCCGCTGAAGTGTATGGTGAATTGATGACACTTATCGAGGAAGCAGGCGATGCAGATCTCTACGATGCTATTGAACAAATCTATCTTGCAGAAGTCCGAAGTGTCGAAGAATTGCGACGACTAGCTGAATGATCAGACACGAATGCTGAGCATTCGCTCGAGTGCGAGAAGTGACCCTTCCTGCACTTCGTTTGAAACTGAGATTTGGTTGTGAACTTGACCATCGGCGAGTTTCTCAAGCAGATCCATCAAGTAAGCAGGGTGAATCATGTACATGGTCGAACATGGACAAATTTCTGGGTCAAGGCATTCGATGTGCTTGTCTGGATGGTCGTCTGCAAGACGTGCAACCATGTTGATTTCCGTTCCTATCGCAACCGTCGATCCTTGTGGAAGATTGTTGACGTAATTGATGATGTATTGGGTTGAACCATTGGCATCGGCAACGTCAACCGTTTCTTTTGGACACTCAGGATGAACGACGACAACTCCTTCTGGATGACGTTGACGGAAATCTGCAATCTGACTCGGTTTGAATCGCTTGTGAACTGAGCAAAATCCGTGCCAGAGAATGATGCGAGCATTGGAGAGGTCTGAACTGGCACCTACGTTCGGCGTCCATGTCGGCATCTGACCCTCGGTGATTCCCATTCGCAAACCGGTGTTTCGTCCAAGGTGTTGGTCTGGGAAGAACAGAACCGCACCGTTTGGTCCTGCTCGATCGAAGGCCCACTGCAAGACGCCCTCAGCGTTGGATGAAGTGCAAACAATGCCACCATGGCGGCCGACGAAGTCTTTGAGATCGGCGCTGCTGTTCATGTAGGTCACAGGAACGAGATACGATTCACCTTCTTCAGCAATTGAGGCAGGGTCTTCTTTTTGGATTGGATCTTGAAGATTGGTCGACGCAAGCATCTCTGACCATGCGACCTCCACATCGACAAGTGTTGCCATATCGGCCATTGAACAACCTGCTCGCAGATTTGGAAGCATGACAATTTGTTCGTCCGAGGTGAGAATATCTGCAGATTCGGCCATGAAGTGGACCCCACAGAATACGATGTACTTGGCATCGGATTCGGCAGCCTTCTGACTGAGCATGAACGAGTCGCCAAGGAAGTCTGCATGCATGACAATACTGTCGCGTTGATAGTGGTGGCCGAGTATTAACAGGTCATCACCGAGTTGTTGCTTCAACTCGGCAATTCGCTCTGCAATCGCCATATCCTCCGGCGACATCGATGTCGATGAGAAGTCGACTGCGCACATAGCCAATGAAACAGACATGCGTATCGTTACTTCCAACCCGCCCACTAATTTCAACCCATTGGCATCGCTGACCTTATGAAAAGAAGGCAATTCCGTCGTGACAATGGCATTCACTGCTGATGAGCGACTGTACCTTGG
The DNA here is from genome assembly GCA_049594755.1 of Candidatus Poseidoniaceae archaeon. Lineage (GTDB taxonomy): Archaea > Thermoplasmatota > Poseidoniia > Poseidoniales > Poseidoniaceae > MGIIa-L2. The sequence continues at coordinate 2,206 of JBMYJV010000097.1, read as the reverse complement.
TGCAGAGGCGGAAGTGTGGCGTGGTTCATGGATGGGCCTGCCTGCAGTTCGCAAACAACGTCGTCTTCGCTCGTGGCGTCACCCAGATTTGGACGACCGATTAGGTCGACGGCGAATGATTGCAGAAGCACGATTGATGGTACGCCTCCATAAGAGCGGACTGAACATACCCATCCTGTACGATTGCGATGTTGTTGAACAACAACTGGTCATGAGCAACGTTCCTGGTCAGCCACTCATCGAACTGCTTAATGACGATTCCATCGATGATGCAACCGTCAAAGATTACTTGCGTACAGCTGGTCGAAGCATCCGAATGCTTCATCGACAAGCCATCGTCCATGGTGACCTTTCAACCAATAACATCATGATGACACCCGAAGGAGAGGCTGTCCTCATCGATTTTGGTCTTGCAAAGATTGAATTTGAAACAGAACTCTATGGCATTGATTTGCACGTTTTGTTTGAGATTCTCGGTGCATCACACCCGCATCGAGAAGGAGCGATGGAAGCTGTGCTTGAAGGATACGCACAATGTGAGCAAGACCTTGGTCCTGCTCCGACAACGTCCGGTGGCGATCCAGTATCGATGAGCGATGTTCTCGAGCGCTTCGATCTTATTCGGACTCGAGTCCGTTATCATGGATGATGTCCTTTGAGCGGACTTCATCTTGACGTTGCATGATGTAGATGAAGGTTAAAGCAATCAAAAGGAGAACGGACCACTGAAGAACGATACTCGAGTACGTTGCGAGTTCAGTTCCCCGTGTCAAGACATTGATGGTCACTTCGCCATCGTCTTCGACTTCGATGTAAGCAAGACCGCCTTCGAGAGCGATTGGATTCACCTGATCAATGGTATCCGATGTCAGTTGTTCAGAATAATTCGTCGCGAGATGCAATTGATGAATCTCCCAGTCGCCGTACTTGTCGGTGAAACTGAGTGGATTGTAGTGGTCTTTGGCTTCCCAAACTACATAGCCATAGCCCATCGAAAGATTCCCAACGGGATAGATCGGGTCGAATCCGAGCCACTGTTCGCCCGTTGAACGGTCGTAAATGACCATTCGATCAAGGGCTGAAACGTTCATTCTGACCGCAATGTGTTGTGAATCAAAGGACACTTGTTCAATGCTTGCGTTGTTCTCATCAACGATTTGACCCCACTCTTCCAACTCAAGGTTCTGCTCCGCCGTCGTGGATGCATTCATGATGATGTTCAGAGAACCTGAGGTTCCGATTGTTCCGATGCGTAATGTGTCTGGTTGTTGTTCCGAAACCAACAGTATCTCGATTCCGGAAACGGACATGAGGTGAATGGTTTCACTGTTGGGTAGCGTTGGAACTTGAACGTCCTGGCCATCAATGTTCACCGCATGCATGGCATCGTTGGCGATGTACAGAACCACTGGTTTGCCTTGGAGAGAGGTCATCTGCAGAGATTGGATGCCCGTCACATCCTGCTGCAAGAGTATGGTGCTTGGGGCATTGACATCAATCAAACGCAACTCGCTCTCATTGGCCATGACCAGATAGTTCTCATACAGTGCGTAGGGTGAATCGAGTTGCATAAGGGGTTGAGCGACAGTTGTCGGATTCGATAACGGATCTGACACATCATGAATCAAGACGATGGCCTCTCCTGACTGATTGTCCATGGTGGCCAACCAACCTTCCGATGCAACAGCACCCTGTGCCGATTGAACACCTTCAGCAGGAAGTTCGTTGTGTGTCAAATCCCAAGTGATGACAGCAGCTGTTAGAATCATAATGACGACAATGAGTGTTCCCGTTTCCTTGCTGGTTGGCTTGAGCCAGGTCTTCGCATAGTTTTTGATTCGACCAAACAGAAGAGATGCTGAGTGAGCAGGACGTGTAAGAAGCGTTGCAAGTCTGCTGTTGATGGTTCGTTCATCAAAGATCTTCCAGACGGGATCGTTGGTTTTCTCCATAAGACTGACCGCAAACGTGGCGAGGATCATCCCGCCGATGATGTCGACAAACCAATGAATCCCGAGATAGATGATGGCAAACGCTGTGAGGATAATGTAGCCCAAGGTCATGTTCTGGAATCGACTCCATCGGCCGTCATGATCGTGCTTACGGAAGGTGAGCCATATGGCGAACGGGACGGCGATGTGCAACGAAGGCATACAGTTCGTGAATGCATCAATCCGTCGGAACCAATCTTCGATTTCAGGGTTCA
>JBMYJV010000096.1:0-4805 GCA_049594755.1 Candidatus Poseidoniaceae archaeon | reverse complement strand
ATCACATGCATTACAATCACATCCCACTATGGGATTTCGAAGTTCATACCTCCGTCAAATCAGAGGAGGGTGGTTACTCAAACCGAAACCAGTGGAAGAACAATCCGAATTACAAACGCGACATTTCTTGGATGAAGACGTTTGTTCAAACCGCTTCGATGTGGAACATGGCCGATCAACAAATGAAGTACGCAGAGGTCATGGCGGTTGCTGGAGGCGTCACAGCCGTCCAAGGTTCACCATCGAGCAACACCGATGCGTGGGACAGCATGCTCTCACGCAACATCGAGTTGTACAACTTTGGTGGCGATGGCATCCACACCAAGGTCACGACACTCGAATCCGACTACACAGGTGGCCACATCACATCTGGAAACAGCAGTGGAAGTTTGAATGCCTGGTACCTCCATCTCTCCGAAGGTGTCGATGAATCAAGCCGTGCTGAATTCGACATTCTTGTTCAGAACAACCTCTTGGTCGGTGAATTGGTCGTCATACATGGGACTGCGCTCACATCTGCTGAGTTCCAAAAGATGGCAGAAGTTGGTGCCGACCTAGCATGGTCACCACTCTCAAACCTCCTGCTGTACGGGGATACAACCGATGTGGTAGCTGCTGACCAAGCCGGCGTCCGAATCTCTTTAGCGCCTGATTGGGGACCGAGTGGTTCGAAGAACGTCCTACACGAGTTGAAGGTCGCAGATATGTGGAACACCAACAATCTTGATGCCCATTTCACAAACTATGACCTTGCGACCATGGTCACAAAGAATCCTGCTCTTGCCAACAACTGGGATGATTCTGTTGGAACCATCAACGCTGGACTTTACGCCGATCTTGTTGTTTTGGATACCTTCCATCAAGACCCCTATCGAAACCTCATCGAAGCCATTGATGCAGATGTTCGACTGACCGTCGTCAACGGACAACCTGTCTTTGGTGATGTTGACATCATGTCTGAACTCAAAGGTGACGATTGGGAACTCGTCGAGGGACCTGGTTTCAACAAGGCAGTGGATGTTACCGACCGGTCTGTTACAGAGGGAACACAGTCATGGTCAAGCATCCTCGCAGATATGGAAATGGCCATGGCGCTCAATCCGGATGATATTGCTGCAACATGGTCATCGAGCACAGACAGTTATTCATCCATGCAAAGCAACGTTCTGAATAGTATCTTCACAACTGGCGATACACGGCACTTCGGTGTCATTACACAATCCGCACATGCCAACACCCACATCGATTTGTCACAGTTGGAAGATTACTACGAAGTTCCAATGAACAATGGTGAGCGGACTGGTGTGAACGTGGTTCTCGAGCCTCAAGACAATACAGGAGGATCGACCATCGACCCTGTCGATGAAACGCCAACAGGAGAGACAGGGCAAGAGAACGATACCACTGGTGGAACCGAAACTGGAAGAGATTCAGAATGCCCACCAAACTGCATCCTTGGCGAGGATGTTGAAGATACTTCATCTGAAGATTCCTCACTGATGAGCCCTCAATCGCTCCTCATCCTTGTGTCAATAATCCTGCTCGTAGCCGTCGGATTGTTGACAAGAGGAAGCGACGAGGATACTGCCCTTGGTGCAGACCAAACGGTCATCATCGAAAATCAGTGGCAAGATGAAACGAAACATTTCGTTCCTGAATTACCTCCACTCACACCTCCGCCTTCTTCAGAAGAAGAGTGATTATTGCAAATCCCAAACTGGGCCGTCTGCGGTATCGGTAACCACGACACCGAGGACGTTGAGTTGATCTCGGATTTCATCAGCGCGAGGCCAATCCTTGTTGGCACGTGCAGTGCTACGCTCATTCAACAAGGCTTCGACTTGCTCCGCAATTTCTGCTTTACGAGGATCTTCAACCGGTTCTGCAAGAAGCACATCGGGTGATGGGAGAATACCGAGAATGTTTCCAGCTGTTTCTTCCAACCACTCCTTCGCATAGGTTCCAATCGCACGCTTGTCTTCTTCATCAGAACCGAGTGTCATGAAGTACTGGAGTTGCTTCGTCGCTGCGAGCACTTTCGCAACACCTTCACGACTGTTGAAGTCGTCATCCATCGCTTGTGCAAAGCCTTCAGCCAGTCGCTCCAACAAACCAAGAGATTTTGCGAGCGGGTCTGGACTTGCCATGTCAGGCTCAGGAAGTTGATGCTGGCGACCATCGGAAGACATTCGCAATGCTTTCTCGTACACCTGCAGAATACGATCGTGATTTCGCTGCGCATCGTTGAGAAGTTGTTCGTTCATGTCGATTGGAGAGCGGTAATGGGCGTTGACAAGAGCAAGACGCAATACGAGTGGATCCACCTTCTGAATGATGTCACGAATGGTCCAAAAGTTGCCGAGCGACTTGCTCATTTTTTCACCATCGATGTTGACAAAACCATTGTGCAACCAGTAGCCTGCGAGTGGGGCATGGCCGGTATGACATTCACTTTGGAAGATTTCAGCCTCGTGATGAGGGAATCGCAGGTCATGCCCTCCACCGTGGATATCGAACGAGGTTCCGAAGTGATCAAGACTCATTGCAGTACACTCAATGTGCCAACCTGGACGCCCTTCACCCCAAGGTGAAGGCCATGTTGGTTCGTCAGGTTTTGCTTGTTTCCAAAGCGCGAAATCCTTGTGATCACGCTTCCCAGTACCCGTTTTTTCAACGCGACCACCTGCACCTTGTCGTACGGCATCGATGGATTGTCCAGTCAATTGACCGTACTTTTCGGGTGCGGAATCTACGTGGAAATACACGCCATCATCGGCTACATATGCGTGACCTTTCTCGATGAGATCCTCGATAATATGAATCATTGATTCAACGTATTCCGTACATCGTGGATAATGATCGGCTCGAAGAATGTTCAATGCGTCCATGTCCTCATAGTACGTCTCGATGTTTCGATCGACGATGGCCTTCCAATCCTCTCCTGATTCAATCGAACGTTTGATGATTTTATCATCAATATCGGTGAAATTCTGTACATAATCAACGTCGTATCCAGATGCTTCGAGCCATCGATGAATGAGATCAAAAGCGATGTAACAGCGTGCATGGCCAAGATGACAATTGTCGTAGACCGTAACGCCACAGACATACATCGAGACTCTTCCTGGCGATTGGGTTGTGAAATCAACCTTTTCTCGCCGGCGCGTATCGTGCACTCGCAATGGCATGTGAACAACAGGGCGGTGTCACCACTCTCACTTGAAGATTGATACGTGATTACGTTGAGGAAGCACAGAAGACGATGTTGGATTTGAAGCGAAGAGACGGCATCGGCATTGGTTCCTACGTGCTTCGTGACACACGATTGGTCAAATTGGCATGGATGGTTCCGTTGTGTTCCATCATCGCTGCCGTCAGCATTCATGTCGCACTTGGAAATGCACGAGATGTTCCGTTCTTCATTTCAGAAGCAGATTATCCCGGACTTGAGCGATTCGTGTTCACGATTGGATTGTTCGCATCTGCTGTGTTCCACTTCATGCTTACGCTTCGATTGTACACTCTGTTCAAGGATATCGCACGAAGAAAACTATTGCGAACTGCGACGATTCTTGGAATTGCAAGTTCTACACACCTTGCAGTCCTTGCATTTGCCAACATGTACGACCACCTTGCACTTCACGTCTACACTTCCTTGGTCGTCTTTCATGGAGGATTCACATGGGCAATCCTTGCTCATTTTTCCTTACCCCATCCGAACAAGACTGGAAGAACGGTACGATTGGTTTCTCTTTTTACCGCATTTGTATCTCTAACAACGATGACCATCGCCATGAGTCGAGGTATCGAGGAACAACGACGTGCCTATGACATCCAGCCTGAGATGATTCCACTGGATGATCTTCAACCGTGGATCGATGTAGCGGCTCCGGCAGAATTCATCCTGTTCTTTTCTCTGCTTGGATGCCTTGCATCGTTTTCATGGGACATCGTCAATCACACCGACCAAACCAAGGATTCGACGATCGAGGCTTGAGAGAGCAACGGTCAACGGATCAATCCCGTTGGTACCAACCGTTTTCCATACGGAAACAATCATTTCACGATGTGAGAGAAGATGGCGTATCGTTCCGACAAACTCACATCCAGTGGTTTCCAAACCAGTGGCCATCTCTGGACCCCAGAGGCCTGCAAACAATCCTGTTTGTGGACGTTGCTGTAATTCTGGTGCTCCGTTTTCATCGATGCGAACGATGCAATTGTATTCGACGGTTGTTTTCTTGGTCGTCTTCGGACGTGGTAACTCATGAGGACGAGAGCGTCCAATACAAGTATCTGCAACTGGACATTGATCACAAATCGGATTGCGTGGCTTGCAAACAAGCGCACCCAATTCCATCATCGCTTGATTCCATTCACCTGACGCATCAATGAGGAGATGCTTGTCGGCAAATCGTTGAACTTCCTTCATCGATGGTTCCTCCTGGTTGGATTGACGAGCCATCACTCGACGGATGTTCCCATCAACACATGCAACAGGTTCGGAATACGCAATCGAGGCCACAGCAGCGGCTGTGTATGGTCCAATACCAGGGAGTTTCAGAAGTTCATCGTACGTCTTCGGAAGCACACCTCCATGCGTTTTGACGACTTCAATCGATAATGCATGAAGGCGGCGTGCTCTTGAGTAATATCCAGCTCCCTGCCAAAGAAGAAGTACATCATCAACACTCGATTCGGCCATTGAGGAAAGGGTTGGAAAGCGTTTCAAAAGGCGTTCATGGTATTCTATTCCACGTTCCATTTGTGTTTGTTGAAGAAGTATTTCTGATAGGAGAATGGAC
>JBMYJV010000095.1:0-4814 GCA_049594755.1 Candidatus Poseidoniaceae archaeon | reverse complement strand
TGTTCGAAGTGACGGATGAATCCTCACAAATTCTCGCTGCAGTTCGCCTTGACGGCGCCTTTGATCGAAACGAAGGCAAGAGTCCACTCACAGGCGATCTTGGCGCCCAGTACGCAGACATCATCCTTGAAGCAGCTGAGGCATGTCCTGTCGAAGTCATCAAGTTCGAACTTGTTGCAGATGGAGCTGAAACCGAAGAGGTTGCTGAAGCACCAGCCGCTGAAGCAGCCGTTGAAGCCGCTCCAGCAACCGTCGCAGTCGGTGGCGCTGCATCTGAGGAACTTACTGCACTGATGGGCGGAGACCGCTCACTGACCATCCTCTTTGGTTCACAAACAGGCAACGCTGCTGGACTTGCAGAGAAAACCGCAAAAATGGCTTCCAATTATGGTCTCGAAGCAAGCGTTGTCGACATGGATGGATACGACAAATCCAATCTCGCCAACATCAAGCGTCTTCTCGTCATTACCTCGACATGGGGTGAAGGAGAAATGCCAGACAACGCTGAAGCCTTGTGGCAATCTGTCCAATCCGATGCTCCTGCCCTAGCATCCATGCACTACTCCGTTTGCGCTATCGGCGATACGTCCTACGATGAGTTCTGTAAGGCCGGCCTTGACTGGGATGGAAAGCTCGCTGGTCTTGGTGCAACAAGTGTCCAAGAAATCAAACTCTGCGATGTGGACTATGAACCACCATGGGCGGAGTGGGTGCAAGAAGCACTCCCTCGCATCGCCTGTGTTGACGACTCTGGAACGCTCCAACTTGAACTCGTTGAGGAGATGAAAGCATACGGCACCTCCGATGACGACGATGTTGTTGAAGGCGACTTCGCTCCCGGAGTTATCGATGCAACTGAAATCCAAGTCGAACTTGAATTGTTCCGCTACTGCCCTGCTCAAGGAGAGCGAGGTTGGGACGTTGTCGCTACGGCTGTACCGGCATCAGCATCGCTTGAGGACTTGTTCACGACTTTCCAACGAGATGTTGACGGAAGTTTCGCCTTCCGTCGCGGCGTTGTTGGTGGAACGGCAACAACAGGTGTTCGTGCCAACGGACGTGTCGTTCTTTCAGACGTTGCTCGTGTTGGCGATCTCGTCTCCAACGGCCGATTGAAGGTCGAGCCTCTACCAGGTTACCCAGTCATTCGTGACCTCATTGTGGATACTCGAAAGTTCGAAGAAAACCGAAGCAAGGCAAACCCATGGATGCAAGCCGATCCTCGCGAAGGAGAGCGCTTGCTCAGCGGACAAGCCGTCGGGGTCCTTGCCTCTGAAACGGCACTAGCCCTTCACCAGATGAACGCCGTATCAAGCCACATGCTCGTTCACGGCATGTCCGATACGGTCGATTTCGACTCGGAATACGAAGGTCCTGGCATTCACCTGCAGCGATGGGTCCGCATCAACGACCCACGAACTTCAGAAAAGCACCGTGCTCAATTGATGGCATCGCTTCAAGGGAAGGGCGGTATTTGGAGTGAAGCAGACTCTGCTTCGATTGCTCGACATGGTGCAACTGGTGCCATGCTCTCAAACACGCTCAACGATGCCCGAAGTCGTTTGCTGACCGAGTACAAGAACGCTGGCCGCCATGGGCGCCTCGTCAAGTGGTACGGTCGCTCGGTCAAGTGGTCTGGAAAACTCAACGAAACGACGCTCTATCGACAAGTTCTCGGTCCATTGGGTCTCGTTTCCAACGTCTTCTCTGGTGTGTCCGCACGTATGATGCTCGGATTCACACGAACCGGTGGACCTCCTATCCGAAGTCTCCAAGCTCTTCTCCTCCCACCAGCAGGTGTAGGTAAGATTCCGAACATGTTCAACGGCAAGGTTGAGGGACATCACGAAGTCGTAAGTCTGTTCAATGAACTTGATCAGCGATTCTGAGGTGTTTTGATGAAGGTAGCCTACTATCCCGGAAATGTTGCAAGAGGCGCAATGATGGAGGTTGAGGACTGCATTCAGCCCCTTTGCAAAACCTTGGGAATCGATTTGATCGAACTTCCAAAGGCAACCTCTGATGGTGGTAACATCATCCGTCAGGCCTCACCACGCCTTCAACACGCACTCGCTGCACGGAACCTTGCTCTCGCTGAAGAAAAGGGACTTGACATCATGACGTCCTGTGCAACATCGCACAGCATTCACTGCGATACGGCTGCAACCATGGAAGCTAATCCAGTGATGGCATCACAACTCAACAACCTCATCGCACGTACATCGAAGATTGAGTATGCTGGTGAATCCAAGTCTCGCCATCTTCTTCACCTCCTCGTCGAAGAAATCGGCCTTGACAAGGTCAAAGCAGCCGTATTGAATCCTCTCAACATGAAGGTCGCTGCCTACTACGGCCCATACATGCAACGAGAAGGGTTCTGTGGAGATGACGACCCGTTTGACCCACACTATCTTGAAGACCTCATCACGGCTCTTGGTGGAACGCCAGTTGCTTACGAAGCACGCTGCCAAAGCGTTGGTTCTCCGAGCCTTCTCACCAACGAGAAAACCGCACTCCGTATGACCGCATCGGTCCTCTCTGAAGCAAAAGCAAACGGTGCGCAATTGGTTGTGAGCGCATGCACCATCTCGCATGCAAACCTCGATTCCTACCAGGTCAAAGCAGGCAAGGTTACTGGAAAGGACACCTCCGTCCCTGTGATTCACCTCGCAGAATTGGTTGCCTTTGCTCTGGGCCACTTCCCTGACCGACTGGCACAATTGCGAACTCGAGCCATGATCATTGGCGGTTGATGTCTCGACCGTCAAGAATTGGATTCCACGGATCGTTGGAATCTTCTCCAAAATCAAAGAGACTTTTCTGAGAACGTGAACGCGTATGCAGTGTTGGTGTACTGTTGGTTTTAACTCCCTCTTGTTTCTCAATATTTGATTCGGAATCGGTCTGTGAATCCTTTTCTATAGATTTCAAACGAACCTTTTCTTGTTCCAAAAACTCAAGCGCAGGTTGCTTTGTCTCACCTTCAACAATACTGAATTCAAGCAATTTACCTTCCTTACGAATTTTGTACGAACCAAGTGGAGTTTCAAGGCGCATTCGTCCAAGGACACTGTGCATACGTTTCTCTCGATTCCTTGAAGCGTGGAGGACATGCACATCTCGCGTGTCGTTGGCAACCAGAACATGAACCGAACCACTTCGTTCCCGAGCAGTTCGGCCCCGACGTTGAATGGTTCGTATCGCACTGGAAACTGGTTCGTAAAACAACACCATGGATGCAGAAGGAACATCCAATCCCTCCTCGCCAACAGAGGTTGCAACAAGCACATTCATGTCACCATTGCGAAAACGTTCAAGCTGCTCCAACTGTTCCTTCTGGGACATTCCTTCACGTTTGCCTCGCTTGCTCTGACCAATGAAGCGATCGACGATCGCATTCGGAATTTGATTCAAATCATCAACCAAATGATCGACGGTATCTCTGTACTCACTGAAGATAAGAATACGCTCATCGGGATGCATTTCGAGATGTTCTTGAACAAGTTGACGAACATATGCGGGCTTTGGATGACACTCCTCCATACCTTGAACCGCCTGTCGGAAGTTGTGAATCACTTGCTTCTTCAGGAATCGGCTAGTTGAGCGTTCACCTTCTCGCAGTTGCTCATCTGCTCGTTCAAGATAGGAGCGTGCTGATCGCAATCCTTGCGTTTTCAACAAATCAAGAAGCATATGCATTCTTCGAACATCAGAAATACGTCGTGCTGCGTCGTATCCTCTTGGATCTCTTCGTGAAATAGCAATGCTCGCTCGCTGCGCTGCTTCTTCGATCAATCCAGCAGTAAGATGGCCAGTTGGGGCAAGGAATCCTTGTCGTTTCAAAGCATCTGTCTCTTCGAATTGGTGCGCCTCAAGTGGTTCCAACAAGGCCAGCGTTTTCGCATCGAGCATGACCCGAATGGTTGCAATGTTCATGTCAACTGCGTAGGGCTTAAGCAGGTCATCCTCCCGCTTGGCTACAAAAATCCGATTGACGTTGAGACGGCCCCACAACTGTCGTATCGCATTTTGCGTTGAACCAGGACTTGCTGTAGCTGCCACGAGCCAAGGCTCAGAGGCTTGGGACTGATAGCGATCAGCGACTTGTGCAGTTGCATGATTTCCTTTTGCATGATGCGCTTCATCGATGATGAGAAGGCCAACGTTGTTCAAATGAATCAGACCTGAATCGACATCGTTTCGTATCACTTGGGGTGTTGCAATGATGATGGTCCCTTCGTTCCAAATATCCCCACGTTTCGCAGGACGGTCACTCCCTGTGTAGGTGCGTACTCGCTCCTCATCGATCTGAATTCGTTCGAGAATCATCCGGCGTTGCTGCTCAACCAGGCCAACGGTTGGTGCAGTAATGACGATTTTTTCGATACCAGAGTCCAACGCATCCGCTATGCAGTTCCATTGAACCGCCGTTTTTCCGAATCCGGTCGGCATCACCAACAACGTCGAACATCGAATGCATGCTTGCGTTGCAGCGATTTGATAGCCTCTTGCCTCGATGCCATCCCGCAAGAATGGATGGCTCAAGACAGGCATGGTTTGATGAAAAAGTCGAGGGTTCAAAAGGATGATGTGCGAGGGTAGAAACGAGCCGACGTCGTTGGTTTTCAGGCACTTCAAACACCGAACCACTCATATAGGGGTGGAAAGTCGGAAGGTTGCTCTAAGGGTGAGCAGCCAGACACGTCGGGCAATCCGAATGGAACCCGCTGGCACCGTTTCCCGCTCGTGGAAATGGCGCTCTGTGTCACGGCTACTCCCGGCCTGAGGAGCCCTCGCACGCTCTACGGAGCCTC
>JBMYJV010000094.1:0-5004 GCA_049594755.1 Candidatus Poseidoniaceae archaeon | reverse complement strand
CACCCTGGCGTCATGTACACGGCTCAAGTGGTCCTTTCCGATCGCAACGGATGGGATGATATCCAATTCGTCCAATTCGCTCTCGGTGAAGATGTCAACGATGAGGAGACCTCGATTTTCATTCAACTTGAAGAAGACGAGAATGGCATGCCAAAGGCTCGACTCGAGTCGGGCGGTGAATACATCGCTGTCTCCAACCTCTATTCGCAAGTCTCCACATTCGGTGACGATGCCAATCAGTTGCTGATCCGTGCTCGCTTCCAGTTGACATGGTCGTTTCCTGAAGTCTACGATACCGATGGTCTCGAACATTTCATTCCAGTCCTCAAGGTGACGGACAAACCGTGCAATGAGGGTGAAACAACCCCATGTTTCTCAAAGATCAGTGGTTTAGGCTCCAACGCTTGGAGTCTTGACAACGACTTCCGATTCTACACCGAACCTGGCCACATCAAGGCTGTTGAACTCCGTGATGGTACCAATCACTACAACGATGAAGCAGAGGAGACGCTGATTGGAAGCGGGCAAGCACTTCGAGTCACAGGACGTGTCTTGTTCAGTGAAGATGAGACGCCTGCACCTCCGGGTGCTTTCGATGTCGTCTTTGGTGATTTCGATCATGTATGGAGAACCTCTCCACGAGACAACGGTGAATTCAGCCTTGACTTGTTGGTTCCCGCGGTCAATTCGGGTCACCTTGACCTCCGCTTGCGCCTTGATGACTTGCCGGGACTGGCTCAAGATGAAACCAATCCTCTGCCACGTGTACGCTTTGCAGTTGACAGTTCAAATCCGACCATACAAACTGTCATGCTAAACGAAGTTCCTGCGGGTTCACCTCTTTCAATCGGCGAGGCAAACTCGTTACAAGTCATGCTTGAAACCGTTGACGACAACGGTTTCGATATGGATAACCCTGCAGTCTTGCATTACCGAATTCGTGCAGGAGAAGCTGAAATCTCCCGTGGAGCGACAGCGTTGCCTGAGACGCTTCCGTTTGGCGATCAGTTCTTCTGGACTGGAGAAATAGATTTGACAGACATGGGCGCAACAATGCTTCTTCCATCCTATGTCGTTGACATATGGGTCTCTGGTTCGGACGCTACAGGTAATCCATTCGATACGTCGAACAACAACATCGACGAACCATTTGCGACGTGGCCACTGTCCCTTCTCGGACCGAGTATTTCCTTCACGCATCCAGAAACAGAAATCGAATGGAGCAATCCAAGCCCAACCCGTGGTGAGACCTCTGAACTTGAAATCAGCGTCCTCAACGAAGGTGGAAAGGGCGATGTTCGCTTCGTCCTCCAGCGTTTGGTCGATAACGGTTACTGGAACGAAGAAGCAAACACGAGCATGCCTGTATCAGCCGGTATCACTGCTGTTGCTTCGATACCAGTCGTAGCGAACGTGGAAGCAGGAGAATCGCAAGCCTACCGCTTGTTGGTCCTTGTTGATGGTGTTGAGATGGACCGTTACAACGTCGATCCACTCATTGTCAAGAAAGACACAGTACGTGATGGTGATGCGCTCGCACAGCAAGCGAGTGACGGTCAATTTGCCATCTTCATGTATCTTGTTGCAGTTGCGTCGCTCTCTGCGTTCCTGTGGATGCTTGTCATGTATCGAAAGATGAAGTATGGTGATGATGAATTCGAAGCAGACCAAACAGAGGTCGTTGCCAAGGAGATGGAGCAGAAGGAGGTTCCTGAGTTGAAGGTTCAACCTGCTCTACCACCGAAACCAACTCAAATGCCTGTACCGATTCCTCAGCCTGCGCCTCAACCAACACCTCAACCAGCGCCTCAACCATCCGTTCAGGCGGATCCACGAGGAATTGCACCACTGCCACCGACCGGTCTTCCTCAAGGTTGGACGCAGGAGCAATGGAACCACTTTGGTTGGCAGTACATCGAAGGATTCTCCATGAAGAAGTAGGTGTTGACCTATGTCAGCAACGGATTCAATGGTGACGCTCCAAGAGCGTATGGTGAATCTGATTGGCCAATTGACCATGCCAGTTGCTGAGGTTGCGCTCGTTTTGCAACATCATATTCAGGGCTTACTCGGTTCGCTCAACGAATACGTCGAGAAAACGGGAGCATCAATCAATCAACGAGTCGCTCAACCGTGGCCAATTGAGGTAAACAACGTGGACCCAAATCCAATCTCCTTCGATGTAGAGAAAGTACTGAAGATCGTTGACCAAGATCGGATGGACATTCTTTCAACACTCATTCGTGTGACACTCGTTGAAACAGAGATGGACCTCGTTGAAGGAATTCTTGCTCTACGCTCATGGGAGCAACTTGTACGGCAACAACTTGCAGATGCAACCGGGCCTGGTCAATTGTTCTCGCCGATTGAATTACCTGATGAGTGGTAATGGACTGATGTTTTAGAATAGAGTGTGAGGTGTGAAGTATATGCGAAACAAGCGTTTGATGGGCGTTCTTCTCTCATGCCTGATGCTTTCCATTCCAATGGCAGGTTGTGCTTCGGATATCGAAACGATTCTCGGTGAATCATGGGGTGTCCCGGGTGGATTAGCGCTTGCTTGTCTTCGAGACGATGCCTACCGTGAACTCGTCATTGAAATCGATCATGCACCTGGGTACAACCCAGAGTCATCAACTGTTAGCTTGCTGAAGGAACGACTTGGTCAAGTCTGTGATAAGCCGGATGGAATTAGGATTGAACTCAATGAGATGAATTTTGCAGAAACGTCCACGTGGACGGCAAACAAGGTACGTGAAATTGCACATGAGACAATGGACGCTCCACCTCAGACTTCGGTCCTACGTTGGCATGTCATCATGCCCGAAGGAAAGTATTCCGATGACAGTGTGCTTGGTGTCGCAGTCGATGCCTCCACGATTGCATTGTTTTCTGATTCCATTGATGATGCAACATCCATCTTCAACCCTCGAATATCTGCAGAGGATATCGAGAACAGTGTAATGGTACACGAGTTTGGACATCTGCTTGGTCTCGTGAATCTCGTTTACACTTCGCCTGCAGATCATGAAGATTCTGAACATCCTGGACATTCCAACAACGAAGACTCGGTCATGTATTGGGCCGTTGAGACTGTGACCATTAGCGCATGGTTCAGCGGTGATCTGCCAACAGAGTTCGACCAAGACGATCTCAACGATTTAGCCGGTATGAAGAGCGGTGAACTCGCAACAACAGATCAACTTTGGCGCCCTTAGCTTGAACGTGCTTGAGAAACAATCACTGTTGCATCTCTCCATGCATCGTAGATGGACCACAGCCAAAGTGGAACATAGAGAACGATGGTCAAAGCAAGCGGAATCTGCAGAAGCGTCCAATCAAATGCACGCTGATGCTTTCGATTGAAATGTTGACCAAGAAACAGACCTGGAATGGCTGCTAAGAGCGCTGCAAAGATGGGGCGGAATGCACCCCACATTCCAACACCGAGGAAGATTTCTCTCCAAATCTCAGTGACGAGGCGCATAGGACTGAGTTTCGACTGCTCTGCTGGAGTCATGTGCCTCAGGGGGTGGTTCGTCCAATGGTTTGTCAATCTGTTGCCAGTTTGTCAGCAAAATCAAGAACAATCGACCCTAGGACAAACCATGCCACGTGTACTTCTCACAGGCTTTGGACCGTTTGGAAGTCATGATGTCAATCCAACAGAGCTCATCGTGGAATCATTTCCATCACTGATTCCGATTAAGAATCCATTTGGAAGGGGTTCAAGTGAGATGTCGATTGAGAAACACGTCCTTTCGGTTGATGAACATGGATCGAGATGGACGGCAAATGAGCTCGATTCTCGTGAGTGGGACGCAATCCTTCATCTCGGTCTTTGTGGGGAATGTAGGCAACCACGCATTGAACTTCTTGCAGAAGACGCTCTCGATATGCGGATACCAGATAATTCCGGACGTCAACTGAATGGTGCAAAGATCAGTGGAAATGGTGACCTGAAAGCCGCTGTACCGGTCAAGAAGTGGGTTGTCGAAGACTGGAAGGTTGACATCGAATTATCAAAGGACGCAGGACGATACATTTGCAATGAAACCTACTATCGCACACTAGAGGCGCTTCAAACCCATAAATTCGCTATCCCTTGTCTCTTTCTCCATCTGCCACCTGCTGAACATTTGTCCGTGAAAGACGCATCCAAACTTGTTCGTAAGGTTCTTTCACACATGCTTTACAAACCCTCTATTCAGGTTGCTGCAGGAATCTTCACTTCAGAACGTGGTTTCCTAGCGATGAAGCGTGGCGAGGATGAACCCAAAGCTGGCAAGTGGGAATTTCCGGGTGGAACAGTTGAACGAGATGAATCTCCAGAAGACGCACTGTTACGTGAACTTCAAGAAGAACTGAGTGTCAATGCTAGCATCATCAAGAAAGCCGGTATTTGGACACACACATATCCTTTCTTACACGTTGAAATTCATGGGTACCTCGTTGAGGCAGAGAATCTGGACAATCTCCAGATGTCCGTTCATAGTGAGATGAAGTGGATTTCATCATCAGAAGGGTTGAATCTTGACTGGCTTGAAGCCGACATTCCGATTGTTGAAGATCTGCTCAACGGACGTTACTGATGCCACGTTGAAGCATCGCCACGCTCATCCATTGCTGCCTCATCATGCAATTGCCGTGGAACATTTTGACGTCCTGAGTGCCATGTACACGCCTCAATCCAATCGGCTAGACCCATGCCTTCGAGATGAATCTCAAAACATCCGCCTAAAGGTGCTTCTTCGTATGAAAAAGCAATTTTACCTGCAAATGCGGCTAATCGAGAAATGCGAAACGTGGTTTTCTGTTCATTCAAATTCTTGCCCATTGCATCCATTGCAGTGTCAAGGATCGACTGCTGACGCAGTTGTTGTAAAAATACTTCAAAGGAGAGATGCTTGCACTCTATGGAAACCAATTGCTCGCTGGGAAATGTCTGTGTTGCTACATCGTCAACAACTGCATCAGGAAACAGTGTATGTATTGCCGTTGTGA
>JBMYJV010000093.1:0-5071 GCA_049594755.1 Candidatus Poseidoniaceae archaeon | reverse complement strand
GGAAAAACCGGGGCGGGGTGATGGAAGATGGGAATGACACTACAATCGTTGACGCAAGCAATTCAACAGCATATTGATACAGAGATGGATGCCGAAGTTGCAGCTGGTATGGCTGAACACGCACTCGGGTTCTTCGGATTTTACAATCGAATCATTGACAATGCGCTCGAACCAACCGATCGCAACTTGTTTTACATGTTCCAAGATTACGATTTGTTGACAACCGAATCCGAGGAGACCACGCTTTGGGATGGTCGAGAATGGCGAATTCACTACTGGAAGTTCAAGCCTGATCTCAAGGAGCGTGTCGAATCCTACATGCAGCGACAACGCAAGCCGGAGGACATCGACCCTTTCGCGGACATCTATGGTACTGATGGACAATCCATCTGGACCCGGGAATCCGAAAAGGTTCAGAATCCAAACGCATTCACCAGCGATTGGTGAAGATGCGTAGCAAGCGTTTTTGATTCACCGAAGCAAGGCGTCACCATGCGAGTCGCTGTTAGCTTGGTTTTATGCCTACTCCTAGCAGGCCTTCCACCGGTTGCGACCGCTTCTTCGGATACGAAAGAAGCATGGCCTGGTGAACCCATCGACAACCACGTTCACATGACCTGGGCTGCCCTGACCATGGAAGTCAATGAGTGGGCTGACAACAACCCCGACATTGTTCGATTGGTCGAAGCAGGAAACTCAGAACTTGGAAAGACACTCTGGGTGGTTCAAATCTCGGATTGGTCGATGGATGTCAAAGCCGATGGAAAGGCGAAAGAAATCGTCTACATTGACGGAGGCCATCATGGCAACGAGTACCTTGGAACCTCCTTAGCATGGCTCACAGCACAGTTCTACATTGAAGGATGGAGCGAAGGAAACCAAGAGGTTGTTGATGTGCTACAAAACACAGAAATTCACGTGCTCATCATGCTCAACCCTGACGGCAACGATATCGATACACGGTGGAACATCAACCAAGTCGATTTGAACCGAAATTACGATCACTTCTGGAACACATGTCCAACCACCCAACCTGGTAGTGCTGCATTCAGTGAATCTGAGACTGCAGCGAATTCGAACTACATGAACGAATACGTTTCGGATGCAGACCTTTACGTCACCATGCACACAGGCGTCTGGATCATGCTCTATCCATGGGGTAAGTGGGCAAGCCAGCCATCCGATTGGGAATTGTTCCATGGAATTCGTGAGGAAGTCCAAGCCAACATCTCAGAGATTCCGATTCAAAATGCCAATCAGGGACTCTATCCTAACTGCGGCACAAGCCGTGATTATGGATACGGTGTCATGGGATTCCCGACCTTCACATTCGAAACGGATGACGAGCAATTCGTACCTGGATCTGTAGAGGCACTCAACGAACGCCTAGGAGAAGAGTTGGATGTTATGCGATATCTCATCACCAACGTATGGTATTGGAGAGCACGACTCGATGTTCAATCGATTCAAGTTTCGGATGATGAAGTCGTTCTCGATGTGGACAACCTTGGAATGGCCTCGACTACCAACGCAAGTCTGCAGTTTGTTGATTCCAGTGGGGATGTGACATGGACCTCAACGTTGTTCTCGGTGAATGAAAGCAATTCAACTCTCGCTACCTTTGACGCAACCAACCTGTCGTATTCCAAGGATGGATCGTGGCAATTGTACTACCAAAAGCGGGTGATCGATGCTGCGAAATGGGTCACTGAGCCCCTCGAAATCAATGCGACAATGCTCGATGAGGACGATGACTCAAGTTTCCTCGTTGGTTATGGGCTGTTCAGTCCGACCACGATTCTTGCAGGTCTAGCTGTGATTGCACTTCTCAGAAATGAAGACGAAGATTCGGCATAATTCCCTGAAAATCATTCGCAAGGTTTCAAGTGCCTCAAGGGGTTGGGCAATATCGGTGAAACCATGCAAATCAACGTAAGTTCAAGTCACAACATCGATGGAACGCTCATTCTTCCTTTGTTTGAAGGAACAGATCTCGTACCAGAAGCCCATGCAACAGGTATGCACGTTGCACTCAAAGCACAAATCAACCGTGTCCTCGCTGATGGCGATTTAAAGGGCAAGCCAAAGTCCACCATGTCCCTCGTTGGAAGTGAAGGTGGAAAGGCCATGCTCGTCGGTCTTGGAAAGGAAGACGATGCTGATGTCCACGCTTACCGAAAGGCCGGTGCTGCTGTTGTTGCTGCTCGAAAGAAGACACACGGAACCGATCTCACCGTTCGTTTCGCTGGTGCCAGCATCGAATGCATGGGTGCATTTGCTGAAGGCATGCTGCTCCGCGATTACTCCTATGATGAATACAAGATGCAGAAGGAGGAAGACAAGGAAGCTGAGCGCAGTGTTCGCATCACGTGCGATGAAGGCCAAGAAGAAGACTTGCAGACGCTTGTCAACATCCACAGCGGTGTTGCATCAGGCGTCCACCTCTCTCGAGATCTCGGCAACTGTCCACCAAACGACATGTACCCAGAAGCATTCTCGGACATGGCTTGGGAATGGGCCAAGCAATACAACAACGTCGATGTAACCATCATCAACTACGAGCATGCCATGAAGGCCGGCATGGGAGGTCTGGTCGCTGTCGGTATGGGTTCATCTCGAAAACCATGCATGGTCATCTTCGAAATGAACAAGGAAAAGCCAGGACGCTGCCCTCTTCTCGTTGGAAAGGGAATCACCTTCGATACGGGCGGTATCTCGCTCAAGCCAGGTGCCAACATGGACGAAATGAAGTACGACATGGGTGGGTCTGCAACGGTCTTTGGAACCATGCAAGCGCTCGCATCCACTGGATACGATGGCAAAGTGGTCGGAATTACATGCATGGCTGAAAACATGCCTGCAGCAAACGCACAACGCCCGGGTGATGTTATCACAACACTCTCTGGCAAGACCATTGAAGTTCTCAACACCGACGCAGAAGGTCGATTGGTTCTCTCCGATGGATTGTGGAAGGCTGGTGAATTCGATCCTGAATTCATCATTGACTTTGCAACCCTCACCGGTGCTTGCGTTGTCGCACTCGGTCACGAAGCCACAGGATTGTGGTCCAACGATGATGACTTCCGAACCAAGATTCACGAAGCAGGAAACGCTGTTGACGAACTGGCTTGGCCAATGCCACTTCTACCAGCCTTCGAAAAGGAAATGACCGATTCGAAGATTGCTGACACACGCAACCTCGGTGCTGGTCGCTGGGGCGGTGCCAACACTGCAGCAGCGTTCCTCAAGCAATTCGTTCCAAATCGAAACTACGATGAAGATGGTGAACAAATCACATGGGCACACATGGACATTGCAGGAACCTACTGGGGTGCCAAGACCAACACCATGGTCGGAAACGGTGCAACCGGAATTCACGTCCGCACCATGTACCACTTGATCACCAATTGGAACAACTGAATGTGATGGTATGCGAAGGCCTGTTCTCTTCTCGGGAATGGTCTGCCTTCTGTTACTATCAGGATGTCTTGGCTCCGTTCTCGATGAGAACATTGAGACTGTGTTGAATGTTGAAGTAAGCAACGATCGTGTAACGATTGAAACAATCTACGAGCAAGGTGAACTCGTCTCCTCCTCAACAGAAACAATCGAGTTCGACTTCTCAGGTTCAACATCAATCGTATCAATCCGAACGTTCGGACTCATCACGGATGATGGTCGTTCGTTCAGTATTGATGCATCAGAAGAGAACACCATCTCCCTCGATTTCGAACACCATGGAATGTATGACATTGAATTGTATGCCGTTGATTCAGAAGGCAACAATCTCACATCCACCAAGACCATCATCGTTGAGCAAATCGTTCGATGGAGTGAAGAAGGAACTGGAAATCCTCAATCCTTTTTCTTTGATGCAAAACCCGGGAATGATGCAACCCCGCCTTCCTATCTGATCCTCAATTCCACCGTTTCAAATCCATCTCCAATCATTGAACTCAATGGAAGAGATGTCGATGTTGAATGGGCAGTGATCAACATTGATGGTCAATGCATGGGCAATCGTGAGATTGTCGAAAATGGAGGCAGTGTCACATGGAACACGCTTCATTTTGCCCCTGTTGACATGCATGAAATCGAGATGACGATTCATGAAGGCCAAGACGAGCTCAACATCGAACACGTTGTTGCTCTCCGATATACGGAATGAATTCACGCAATGAATTCAACTTGGCCCGTATCCACATCGTAGATTGCACCTTCAATGACAACATCCGATTTCAGCATTGGATTGTTCTTCAACGTCTCAACGTCTTGAACGAGTTTTGCTTTCTGGTTCGAGATAACATCTGGAAAATATTCGCTCACATCAGCACCTGTGTTCGCATGAACGACTTCTCGAACCTTCTCGAGTGTAGCAGCTGCCATACCGCATCGTGTATGTTGCATAATCAAGATTCGATCGCATTCCAAAATGTTGTTTGCAACAACGACATCTTTCTCAACTTCTGGATTGACTTGACCCCCCCCATTACGGATGACTTTCATGTCGCCAAAGGTCAAACCAAGTGCTTGGTGAGGAACGATTCGACAATCCATGCATGTGATCAACAGCATGTTTCGAGCAGGTTTCCCAGGAACATCTCCATGGGTAAAGCCAGTCACAAAGTCGCTGTTTCCTTCAGCAATATCCTTGAATCCTGATGTCATGTTGCTCACTGAATCATCTTCTCAGAATGAAGCACTTGAATCTTGGTTCGCTCAATTGGAATTGACTAAGGTTCATTCACCTATTGTATTCACTCTGAATCTCGTACACATGGGTAGCGAACAAACAGACCCACGCAAAGCCCTTCCAACGACATCTTCCGGTTGAATGGGGTTTCGGATAGCCCCTTCAAACTCATCCGAATTGATTAATCGAAGGATAGAATTTCCCCGGGAGAGAGTTTACTCATCTTCTGATTTTTGTTTCTCAATGAAATCAAGAGACATAAGGAACTTATCAATTATTTTCCTCACTTCATTAATCATTTCAACAACTATGGCACTTCCGACTATGAACGCAACAATCTCCAAAGTATCGAGTTCTAAGCCGAGGGCATTTTCTGCA
>JBMYJV010000092.1:0-5088 GCA_049594755.1 Candidatus Poseidoniaceae archaeon | reverse complement strand
GGTACGTGCAATCGACTGGTACGAGACTGTGCTCAAACTGTCTGTCCCATGAGATATTGACCGTCGCCGTCTCACGTACAGTTCGGAAGGGGAAATTTGTTGGGTGGAGGATGAGATCTACCGAGATTGTACCCGATGTAATTGCAGGTGCCTGTACACCAATTTCAACGGTACGTGTTTCATTTGGCATAAGAAAAACATCTTCAAAGGCATTGAACAATGCCACAGTCCAACCTTCACTGGTAATTCGATCCGAATCCGCTTCAGTCGATGCAACTCCGTTGACAGCGAGATTGCCCAATGTCATGGCGAGGGTATCGGGTGTGTTCCCTGTGTTGCGAACTGTGACATCGACACGGGTGTTTCCGTTCGGGTCGACAACAACGTTCGACTGAACCGCATCGATGGTTGCGTTTCGAAATGAACTGACTTCAAGCGTAAAGTCCCACGCAATACTTACGCCATCAAGCCCAGAAGTGCCAATCAACCGAAACGTTGGCCCTTGATTGGCCAATGGTGCTCCATCGATGACTTCTGGAACATCGACCCAGATTCGAACGAAATCCATGGTGTCCGGACCAAGAAGCAGTTGGGATGTTGAACCGTCTACTTCGGCCATGTTCCATCCCCAGTTCCAAAATGATTCGGTCTGGATGGTGAACGAAAGATTGTCATCAAGTGTTGCATTGCTTGTCACATTGGTTGCGACATTGGTGCGAATACCAGGGTCGACAACAAACGTGGAGGATTGTGTATTGCCGAAGTACACGTTTGATGGTGCTGTGATTTTCAAGTCCACATCAGTGCCCTGGCTGCTTTGATCTGCGAGATCAACAATCGTGATGTTGATGCTTTCCATGCCGTAAGGGGTGGATTGGGGTAGGGTTATGGTCCACAAGAATCGTTTGGTCTCTCCATTATCAAAAACCAACTCTTGGCCGTTTCCTGAGATGCTGCTTAGGTATTGCGTTGCCAATTCGAGTTTGAGTGTGGTGCTTTCCGACCCTGTGTAGGTGACGTCGATGTGTTGTTGAACAGTTTGTCCAGGATAGGCAACATAGCGTTCAGCAGGGGTCAATTCAATGTTCGATGAATCTGCAACCGCATTGATGGGTAGAGCCAAGAGAAGAACGAGCAAAAACACAGCTCGTTTTTGGACCATAGTGGACCTACTCAGTCTTTGGTTTTGAAGCAAGCGGCAATTTGATTGGACCACTTCAAAACACATATCAAGCCAATTGGAAAGCGAGATTCATGCCCCCCTTCTGGCCATTCAAGCGGACCAACAAAAAAGAGGAAGTCATTGACGAGACGCCTCCAGCACCGATTGTTTATCGCAAGGGCCAAGACGTGCACACAGAGAAGCACTCCACATCAGAAGAACGAAATGAATCTGCATACAAAGACGCACTCGCCTTGTTCGGTGGAGGAGATACAACGGTTACTGCATCAAGCAATGTTGCTGATGAGTACGACGGCGTGAGCAATGAGCCGGCTCCTGAGTCAACACCTGAGACTGAACCAGCGTTTGAATGGGTTCACCATTCGGACGGATATCATTACAAGAAACTCAACAATGGGGCCTTTGAACCTACAGCATATGTGAAGAACGCTGACGGTTCGTATTCGGAATACGTCTAATCGAACAGCGTGCGTAACGGTCGAATGAGTTGTGGCCCTCGAGCCGTTGTTTTATTCACTTCTCGACCGACTGGATGCACATTGATGGTGATGCTTGAGGAAGGTTGTTGAGCATCTTTCAACCACGAAGTTGCTTCCTTTTCATCGATCAGCACAGGCATCCGATGGTGGATATGTTGAATCTCTGGAGTCGATTCTTGAGTGAGTATTGTGAATGTGTTCAACGATTGTTCTCCTTCTCCCCAATGTTCGTAAATTCCAGCCATGAGCAAGACATCCTGATTCGCACCTGAGTGATAGAACGGAACCTTTCCTCTCGGCGTTGTCTTCCATTCATACCATCCATTGGCAGGAACTAGGCATCGGCGTTGACGATAAGCTTCACGAAACATAGGCTTCGAATCGATCGTTTCGACTCTGGCATTGATCGGTTCCATCGTGCTCTCTTTGCTCCAAGAGGGACGAAGGCCCCATTGCATTGAGGTGATGGCAAGGTTCCTCGAATCGTAATGAATGATGGGTGTTTTGTCCTGAGGACATATGTTGTAGTTTGGTTCGATGATAGGCCGTTCAATATCGGCTGTCAACTCGGGCCATTGGTCGCCTTGAAATGCGAATCGACCACACATATCCTTCATCACACAGGATCTGTGATCACAGATTTGAGCGCTTCAACATCGAATTCAGCACCGTTCAGTGGTACGAGGAGTTCAAATGTTTGAGAGATTTCTGGGTCGACTTCCCCAAAGCAACCAACCCACTCACCATCAATAAGAACGCGAGCCGCTCGACCAGCAAGCCAAGGCCCTTCGTTGTCTGGAAGTGCCTCGATGGTGACGTTTTCAGCACCAATGTCGCGCAAGAATGCTTGGATTCGACCTCGAATTGCTGCAAAGCCTCCACTTCGTTCAGCGGTCAGGAATGCCAATCTGTCCATGTTGGTATGATCTCGAACGACCGTTCCAAGTTCGTACACAGATTGTGGCAAGTCATGGTGGCGGTTCGAAGCGAGTAGCCGAAGCAGACCAGGAAGAAGGAAATGGCGCATCATGGTGTGCTCAATCGTGATTGGATTGGTGATACGCGTAATTGCATTGAACGGTTTCCAACGCATCCTATCGAATTGGTCCTCATCGTTGGAGAGTGTAAGCGATTGAATCTGCATGAAGCCCATGCCTTGCATCGAGGTTCGGATTCTTCTTCGAAGGTGATCGTCCGGTCGAGGCAGGGCGTTCATCGGTGCCTTTGGCACATCGGAACCCAAATCCTCGTATCCATGTCCAATCGCCAAATCTTCGACAAGATCGACAGGATGCAAGAGGTCGAAACGCCAGCGAGGCATATCGAAGTCAAGCATGTCTTCGCCCTCGCCTGCGTGCTGCATTGCCCCATCGTCACCGATTTCTTCTGCGGTGGCTGGAGAACGACCAGTGTAGCGACCACCCATTCGAATCATCGCATTCGATAGTTCATCTTCGGTCATGTCTCGTCCAAGAATGGTCCGAACGAGACGTTCAGGAACTCGATGGTGAACTGGCGACCAATTCGGAAGGGTTTCCTTTTGACCTTCGCAATCGGTTAAGGTGATTGTTTCGATGGTCCCACCACGCTCTTTGGCTTGGAGTGCGACGAGCATGAGACACGATTCACAGGCTCGGCGATCCCATCCAGTTACATCGATGAACAGGTCACGAGTCGAAGATTGAACGGTCGTGTGTGCACCATTGATAATCGGTGGGAACGAAAGAACAGAACCGTTCGCATCTTCGATGATGGGCACCATCTCCATGCCTTCCAATAAGTGAGCATAATCAACCCCTTTTGGATGAGATGAAAGAATCTCATCGATGGTCATTGGATTCTCCATTGCCAGAGGAACAAATGAGTGGTTTCGATCAACAGCCTTCACCGTGAACGGTGGGTGAAGCGTTGAGAGGTCGTGCACGCCAATGCTTGCACGTCGACGTCCTCGGCCAAGAGCGAAGTGGAGTTTTTCTTGATGATCCATCAATTGTTTGATGAAGGCGTCCATTTCTTCATCACTCTCCATCTCGAGTCCACGAACAACTGCTCCTAGAATCACTGGACGAATGCTTGCTAGTTCAGCTTCAACCGTCATAGCGATACCACTCTCATTCAACGACTCGTCTTGGAGCGTGACTTGATTGTGAAGAAATCCTCGCATGGCGAGACTCAGTGTTTCTGCACTGAGAAGGTCCGGTCGATTTGGGAAAATCTCGATGTCGAGGGTTTCCATATCACAACGGTCAATGTCTGTGCCGAGCAATGGAAGACGATGGTCAACGTCATCAATATCGTGCTGACATCCGTGTTTGGAAAGCAGGGATGAGAGCAGATTTTGGTCAACTGATATGGTTGGCATTTCTTCACCTCATCGTGCAAACCAATGCGGAAGTGGTCGCTCATAGCCGACCATGCGCAAACCACTGATGGCAGCCGTGTCGTAATCGAGGGCACGAAGATGCGCTCGTTGAACCTGATCGATGGATTCAAGTCCGAGAGTACGGAGAATACGCATCATGTCAATGGAAAGACCTTGAAGCCAGAATTCCATATCCTCTCTCTCAAGAACGGGTGGTTGTGTGACCACAAATTGTGCACCCGCACATCGGGCGACAATAATGTCATGCGCATCGCACGTGAATCCGAATTCAAGGGCAGCAGTGGTCTCTGTTGCCTCAAGATTGGTTTTGACAGAACGGCCAATGATTGGCAGTGTTGCTGCCTCTGGGACACCAGTTCCATCCTCAATTCGTGAAACAGCAACCTGAATGTTGTGATAAACAGCACGCTTGTGATGGGCCTGGATTCTTGAAATTCCCTGACAGGCCAAAATGGGTGCCTCAGCTGTGAGCAAGGTGCGGAGGACGACGAGCAAGCCGTCGAGTTCCTCATCGGTCATTGAAGGGAGGCTGTCAAAGTCCAAGCAAGCACCTGCGACAGAACTTGAATTCGCAGGGAGGTTGACCAAGCTTCGTAGGTTCAAGTAGAGAACGTCGATTGGGCGTGGCTGTTCCTCAACAAGGAATGGTTGTGTTTGAATGTACGACAAACGCCCTGTTGAATTTGCCTCGACAGCCAAAACGCTGCCATCGGGGACGTACGGTAAAACAGGGAGTGGAAGGAGGATTGGCAAGGCATCTTCGTCCGCTCCATGAATGAGCGCTGCAGTATCAACATCGTGATTTTCGATTAGCGGTGCTTCATCCATCGGTGTGATGGCGATACTCGAGAGATCTCCAGAGGAAACGGTCGAACCATCGATGTGGTATTCGATGCTGTTGTTTGATTCGAGACAAAATGCATCGTTGCTCAATGTCATGCCGTGAATCTCGATCATTGAGTTAATGTCCTTCAACTCCTTTGAGGTCAAAGGACGAAGTTGCGTTCCTTGAGGTGGTGTTGGACAGCGACCTTCAATGATGA
>JBMYJV010000091.1:1133-5108 GCA_049594755.1 Candidatus Poseidoniaceae archaeon | reverse complement strand
GAACATGACCCTGACCAACGATACGAGTGTCGTCGATTGGCTACCGGTGAACATCGGTGGTCCTGCCTTGACATGGAGCATTTCGCCAGCATTGTCTGAAGGATTGGAATTCAACGAAACGACTGGACACATTACAGGAACCCCGACCGAAGTCATGGACGTTCGAACCTACGTGGTCACAGCGACCAACAGCGGTGGCTTTGCTTCAACGCAGATCAACATCACCGTGCTTGACCAAGTTCCAATGGTGGCCTACGTTCCTGATGATGTGGTCCTGCTCAACAACTCCACCGTCTTGACGATGGAAGCCATCTCAACAGGTGGTATCGTCACATCATGGAGCATCCTGCCTGACCCATCACCAGGCTTGCTGTTTGATACGACCAATGGTACACTCTCGGGCATTGCAACACAAGTCCAGAACCGAACCATGTACGCCATTACAGCATCCAACGATGTCGGTTCCATCACGGTGTATGTCAACGTCACCGTTGAGGACTTGTTCTACAACATGTCACTCGGACCGTTGTACCTCTTGAACAACTCCGAAATGGTTGCCCTTGAGCCTGAATTGGTTATCACTGGTTCAACCTTCGAGATTGAACCGGACTTGCCAGAAGGTCTGTTCTTCGGTGCTGAGAACGGTACGATTTGGGGAACACCGACCGAATTGATGGACTTGACCAACTTCACCATCTATGCCAACAGCAGTCTGTTCAACGATGAATTCGTTGTCCAAATCGGCGTCTTGGAGGATACGGATCTCGATGGTCTGCCGAACGAATTGCCTGAGGATGCTGACCCGCGTCGTGGTTTGATCGAAGACCTTGACGACGATGGCGATGGCTTCACGGATGTCATTGAGGGCGATTGTCTCTCCGACTCATTGGATGGTTCGGACGTTCCAGCCGATCTTGATGGGGACTTCATCTGCAATGCGATTGACGATGACATCGATGGTGATGGTCTAAACAACACCGTTGAGACCAACACGAGCACCTACGTTGATGCCAACAACACGGGAACCGATGCATGGGATGCCGACACCGATGGCGATGGCGTCTGTGATGGACCGATTGCACCTGCACTTCCAGTCGATTACTGTGAAGCAGGTCCTGATGCCTTCCCGAACGATGCTGCCGCTTATCTTGACACGGATGGCGACGGAATGCCTGACGAATTGTGGGGCGAGTCGACGACTGGACTGATCGAAGATTTGGACGATGACAACGATGGTTGGACCGATCTGGATGAAGCTGATTGCGGTCCAACCGATTCCAAGAATGAATTCGATACACCTGTCGATAGCGATGGTGATGGTATCTGCGACTTCAACGAAGTCCTGTCCGTGACCTACGGAACGGGCGACTTCGAGTTGCTGCAAGGCGAGCGCAACGTCACACTCGAACCAATCATTACGGGAATGACCGTCGATATTTGGGAGATTTCACCTGCTCTACCGTATGGCTTGTTCTTCGGTGGCGATACGATGGCACGAACTTCAAACGGTAACGGTACGGTCTACGGTGTACCACTCGTTCCATCGAACTTGACCGAGTACACTGTGACAGCAACGAACTTGTTGACGGGAACACAGATCTCGACCACGTTCAATCTCTCCGTTGAGGAAGATTACGACTTGGACGGTCTTCCAAACAACAACACTCGTTTGGGTCTGATCGAGGTTGATATGGACGATGACGGTGATGGCTTCAACGACACGTTCGAATTGGAATGTGGTGGCGATCCGTACAACCGTTCATCGGTTCCGAAGATTGAATCGGATGGAACATGTTACGACTATCGTTCCTATGAAGATCCACCAGAAAAGGACAAGAATCCATTCAAGCCAATCTGCTTCCCGATCATTTTCCTTGTGTTGGCGTTCCTCCTCGTTGTTCCAATGATCTTGACACGACGCAAGCAACGCGTGGGTGTTCAGACTGAGCATGTTTCTGCAACACCAGAATTCCAGAGTGGTACTGGAACAGCACTCGATCCATTCGTTCTCAAGGCTGTCACAATTCCATACAATACCAAGACCAAGACCGAAGAGCGCATTCGCTGTGCTGAGATGTCACCTGGTTACGAAGTCAAGGTCCGAGAAACCAACGTCGAAGTGAACAAGAAGCGCTTTGGAGCAGTTCAATTCGGTGGTGTTCAAGATGGAACAGGTGTACTCAAATCCAACAGCGATGGGTTGTTGATGATTCAATTCACCTTTGATGGAACGCTTGAACCGAGCGAGTTTGGTATGGTCTACAAGAGTGAATTGATTCTTGATGAGAAGACCTACTTCGTCTGGCACGTTGAGACCAAGGCCAAGAAAGGCAAGTGATCACAGAGGAACTTCGTGCAACCATCCGAAGATGTCTTCTTCGGTTTCGTTCTGAATACCTGTGAGTTTGTCGTACAGTTTTGTTGTGATTGTTCCTGGCGTTCCATCTCCGTAGGTCACTTTTGTATCGCCATGGGTGATGCTTCCGATTGGAGAGATGACAGCTGCTGTACCACAGCAGAAGGCTTCGTCAGCAGACATCGCAAATTCAGCACTAACCTTCTCTTCAACGACGTCGTAGCCCATGTGGCGAGCCAGTGCAATGATGGAATCTCGGGTGATTCCAGGAAGGATGGTTCCTGTCAATTCAGGTGTGTAGAGGACCTTGTCCTTGATGCAGAAGAAGTTCGCAGCACCGACTTCTTCGATGTAGGTACTGGTTCGAGCATCAAGATAGATGACTTCAGCATAGCCTTGTGCTTTGGCCATCTTGCTTGGCATCATACCAGGGGCATAGTTTCCAATCGCTTTGACACCACCTGAACCGCCAGGAGCAGCTCGATGGAACTCATCAGAGATCAACAACTCAATTGCACGCATGCCGCCCTTGAAGTACGGTCCAACCGGTGTGACGTAAATCATGAACGAATAGCTTGGAGCAGGAGCAACACCGAGAACCGGTCCGCTTCCCATCAACAACGGTCGAACGTACATTGCACCACGTCCCATCGGTGGCAACCAATCGATGTTGGCTTGAACGACTTGTTCTACCGCATCGATGAAGATGGATTCTGGAACGGGTGGCATCTTCAATCGATCTGCACCACGTTGCATCCTTCGAGCGTTCTCATCAGGGCGGAAGAAAACAACTCGATTCTTGTCGGTTCGATAGGCTTTCATTCCTTCAAACAGACCTTGACCGTAGTTGAGCACACCCGCTGCTGGTGAGATGGAGATGTTGCCGTAGGGACGAAGGTCACCGGGCATCCATGGCTCATCGCCCGTCGTTTCAGCCACGTACATGGTATCGGTTGGTGTTAACGAAAACGTCAGTTTGTCCCAGTCGATATCTTTGGCCATGAACCTCAACCCGTGATTCTCGCTAAGGAGATTCGGCTTTCAATTCTTGCTCATCGATTTTTTGCAAATTCGGCGATTATGTTATGTTCTGCAACGATTTAGTCAAGCGTATGAGAACTGCACTTGCAATGGTCCTTCTCCTGCTTCTTGCAGGACTGGTCCAACCTCCACAAACGACTGAATTGGCCGATGAGGTGACCGTTTTTGCTACGGACGAGTACGCACCAATTGCCAACATTACGATGGGAGCAAATCAAGGCATTGCCGCAAACATTGCCCTCATCGGTAACAAAACTGTTTCAGGACAGGATTGGGATGTGTATCGCCTGACACTCGATTCGACAGGCAAATTGAACGTTCAGTTCGATGGAAGCGATTCATACGATCCTGATGCGACCTCAGGAAATGGAATTGTTACCTACGAATGGAAGGTCTTCTTCGACGCTCCGTACGGTGATACTTCGTTCAACTTGGAAGGACACACGTTCGAAGAATCCGCTTCCAGCAACGGTTTGTTCACCTATTCATTCCAAAACGTTACCGTTGATGACACGGGAACAGCTGAATCGCAAATTCGTATGGAACTTCGAGTCTACGAAGCATCCGGTAAGTTCTCC
>JBMYJV010000091.1:0-1125 GCA_049594755.1 Candidatus Poseidoniaceae archaeon | reverse complement strand
GCTGAATCGCAAATTCGTATGGAACTTCGAGTCTACGAAGCATCCGGTAAGTTCTCCGACAAGTTCCGAATGTACTTCGTTGTCGTTCCGAACGATTGGGGCGATGACGAGCCTGTTTTCCAATTTGATGCATCGGATAACATGACCTCAACCGATGCAAATGTGTTTTACATCAACGGAACGCTCGTGTCAGGTTCTGAGACGGGTCAAGTCTATGTTGAAGTTGCATTCACAATGGATGACTTCAACATGTCTGCTATTGAGAAATACAATCTCGTCGTCGCAGGTCACTTCAATCGTTCGGAAGCATTGTCAGACTCTGATTTCTTCTCAATGCAATTATCACTCGACGAATTGTACACAAACCTCTCTGAAACGATCCACGTTTACATCAAAACCTACGAAGGTGATGACGAACGTTGGACCACCTATCATTGGCTTGAAATCACGCTCATGGCATGTCAGGGTCTTATCGCACCTGAAGATGCCATCAATGCTGGTGGCGAATTCGTTCTCGATGGAGATGGGGATTGTCAGTGGGATGGTGCATGGACGTACGATCCACTCGCCGATGTGTGGTCAGCACCTCCCCCCGGCGCCTCAATCGAATTGACTGCACCGGATTTGCTCGATATTATCGATACAGATTTCATGCTTGTCAATGGTACGCTTCTCAACACTACGATGAACCCAGCGTTCGTTGAGGTCGCATTCAATGAAACGTCGTTTGATGCTTCTGCCGTTGACAAGTACGATCTCCGCCTTGATGGTGTTTGGAATCGTTCAGATGGATTGGAACAAGGGGATGATTTCTCGCTTGGCTTGATGTTGGATTCCATTCAAACCAACGTAACAATCATCCAATCGGTGCACATCAATGCATACGGTTACGATTCAAACAACGAAGCCGTTCTTTTGACATCGCTGAGTGTGATGGTGACTGTGCCTTACCTCGATTCGGATGGCGATGGTATCCCAGACGAAGCTGACGCCTTCCCGTTTGATGGCTCAGAATGGTTGGATACCGACTCAGATGGAGTAGGAGACAACTCAGATTATGCTCCATACGACCCAACTGTTTGGGAGTACGTCGCTGAGGGGGAAGGCGAGGACGATGACGAAACC
>JBMYJV010000090.1:0-5122 GCA_049594755.1 Candidatus Poseidoniaceae archaeon | reverse complement strand
CGGGAGTACAACGGTTCCACACAGAACCTTTGACTGCCCGCTTGGACCACGGAGCGTGAAATCAATGCTCCAACCGTTGTTCTTGACGTACGACTCTGCATCCATGACACCAAGAGGTGAAAGGTCGAAGGTTGAATTCACCGTTATCCAATCGGTCGAGGGCGTGAGTGTGTCAACTGGTGGACTGATAGTCAACGAAACAGGATTGAGGGTTGGTGAGGAAGAGACACTGTTGATTGTGATTTTCACAGAACCAGAGGACATCATACGAACTGGTATCCGAACCTCTTTGACACCGCCGAGCGATATGACGGAACTCAATTCTTGATTGAGTCCTTGCACGAGGGCAGAATTGGCTGCAAGATTCAGATTTAATGCAGCCTCATACGGTGCAAAAATACCACACATGGTGACGTCTGCACTTGATTGAGACGATCCAATGGTGATGCTCACACGAGCCATAGGTAGTCCGAGAATGCCTCGATCATCGGCAGCATTCGACAGAGCATTGTTGAGCGCACCGAGTTCGTTTTGTGAGAATTCAACAAAGTATGCTGTTTCAAAATTGTTGAACCCTCGGTTGGTCACATCCGAGCCACCAATCTTGATGTTCATGTAAGGTGATTTCATTTCAGAGGAAGCAGAGACTGTAAAGCCAAATTGGTCGATGCCAGAGAGCGGAAGTAGGACGTCAAAGACGCCTGCGGAGCTTGGCGTTGTTGCAAGTGTTTGACACACGTTGCCATTTGCTAGACGATTTTGCATTCCGAAACTTCCTGCATCATCACCATCGAATCCCCAATCGGATACACCATCTGCGCCAATATCGAGACGCAATCCTGTGTTTGGAATGGACCGTACGGTTTCGACAGAAAACGAATCGACAGAGTACGAACCAGCAGTTGATTGGAAGCGGAATTGAACGCTATGTCCAACCTCATCGACCGTTGTGTATCCTTCCAGTGGATAGGGCTGCCAACCTTGGTCGTCAATGTTCGCTTCGAGAACCGGAGAGCCTGTAGCGACGACGGATGTTGATAGGGCACCGAAACCGTTGGAGATTCGATACATAGGTGAGGTGATCGATCCTGTACCCGAAACAGATCCTGACGATTGGGACCAAGTTGTCCCTGAAAGAATCCAATCGTGGATGGCAGGATTTTCACTGAAACTTTCGTTGATGGCACCGCTGATACCGATGCTGTGAATCTTCGGGCCTCCGCTTGGACCAGTTATCATGTGTGTTTTGAATCGGAGTGAGGGCGTTGCTTCCCAGTCAATTGCTCCAAGATCGACGGTCAAGTCAGTCATTTCTCGATAACCGGGCAATGGAGTTCCAGTTAATGCATCAATAAGCGACCATTCGAATAAGGCTCCTGTTGGAATCTCAGCATCGATGACCATCAATCCGTAGGAAGAAGGTTCACTGCCCAACGTAGCGCCAGGTCCAAACGGTTGCGACGTCCAGTTACCTTCGCCGGTTGAAATTCCAGAGGCTTTTGGAATGATTTCCACGTCATCAACATTCCAGCCCGAGTATTGGACGCTCGAATCGGTTCGACCAATTCCAAACCGAACCTGAAGGTTGGAGTTGGCTGTGACATAGTTGGAGATCGTGATGGTTTGCGATGTGAACACACTGTCACTTACGCTTCCTGAATTGGACCATACATTGACCCAACTTCCTGATGGATTCTTGACGGAAACATAGGCTCTGTCCCATGTTGAGGATTCAACACCAAGTTGGCGTTGGAACTTTAAATCCCAACCTCCGGAACAACCACCGCAGTTCATGACCGGTGATGTTGCCCAGATCGTACTGCCCATGTTGTTTGGGTAGCAACCGTCATGGGAATACAACGTGTTGGATCCACTCGGCGCCGGTGCCGTAGTTGGCCTTCCCGGGCAGGGAGTTGTGTCGCTCCCTATCTTCCAAACGGTCGAGGGAGAACCAAGTGTCCAGGTGTTGGTACCTTCGAAGTCATACATCCAACCTTGAGGAAGGAGTTGAAGAACCGAGTTGTTAACATCCATACCATCGTAGACAGCGAGTGGGTGATCGTAGTCAGCAGGTGAATCAAACACCTTAGCGGCAGATACTGGCAAAACACCCTCATCCAATGAGAGCTCAATACCCGAGATTGCTTCACCACTAGGTACACTAATGGAGGTTGCATCATTAACGCCATCAGGATACGAACCGATGCTGACAGTTGTTGTTTGACCAAGTGGTGTTGCGTTTGATGGGACGTTCAATCCTAAATCGTCTGCAGGTCCAACCATTGGACTGAGCAAAGAAAAGAGAAACACGGACAGCAGCAGCGAAGCGACCATTGCATTTTGCTGTCCGCGACCCATGTCTTGACGTCGCCTTCCCACTCAAAAAGGATTCTTGCGACAACAACTCCGAAAGAGACCAACAAGCAATATCAACCGTATGATGTTCCATAAGAGCATGAACGATGCTGAGACCCTGAAAAAAATCGCTGGTGAAGCAGCCTGTGAATTCGTCAAAACAGGGATGCGCGTAGGCCTTGGTACAGGTTCGACGGTCAAATACACGGTGTTGGAACTTGGACGGCGAATCAAGGAAGAGGGACTCGAGATTGTTGGCGTACCGACATCCATTGCAACACAGGAACTCGCAACAGAAGTTGGCATTCCTCTGGTTGAACTTGGTTCATTGGACGGATTGGACATTGTCATCGATGGAACCGATGAGTTCGATCCACACTTCCAATTGATCAAAGGCGGAGGTGCTGCACTGCTCCGCGAGAAGATTGTAGCGCAACAGTCTGCTGCGATGGTTGTCGTTGCTGACGACCGAAAGCAGGTCGACTGTTTGGGTGCGTTCGGCATCCCTATCGAAATAACGCCCTTCGCATGTGATGTTACCGTATCCGTTCTTTCATCCATGCTGAAGTGCGAGGTTGTCCTGCGAATGGATGACGAGAATCACGTTCACACGGACAATGGGAATTGCATCGCCGATGCACGAATTGGTGCAACCATTCGCGACCCCGTGGCTGTTGAAGCAAACATCCTGAATGTGGCGGGCGTTGTCCAAGTTGGTTTGTTCAACAACATGTGCGATGCCGTTGTTTTGGCCAGTGGTGAAGGCGTTCAAACACTGATGAACCCGAATGGTCGATTGTAGGCGGGCCTGACGGGGTTCGAACCCGCGACCGACGGATTAAGAGTCCGTCGCTCTACCTGACTAAGCTACAGGCCCACGCCTGCCTCCGTCAGGTTGTATTTAATCATCTTGGGACAATGTCGTTCCAGCATCGCCTCTCATCGCAGATAGGGCATCGCCTGGTTGACAAAGAATCGAGCGCATGCTGGGCAAAGCACGTATTGCATCGATCATACTCCTGATTTTCGGGCCCATTGAGCCAGGAGGGAATTGTCCCCCGTCGAAGTGAGATTCTGCCTCACTGACACTGAGATGACGATGCTCTTCCTGATTGTCCTCGCCAAAATTCGTGTAGACAGCAGGAACACCCGTCGAAATGATGAGTGCCTCGGCTTGCAAATCGACGGCAAGCAATGAGGAAAGCCGATCTTTGTCGATAACGGCCGGAACACCGGTGTAGTGACGTTCATGTTCAATGACAGGAATTCCACCACCTCCTCCACAAATGACGACGGCCCGTTGCTCAACGAGGGTTCGTATGACGTCGAGATCAAGGATACGTTCTGGCAATGGACTTGCAACCACACGCCTCGGACCATGAACCGTTGTGGCAATGTCCCAGTCACGCTCCATGACTTCTTGTGCGGACAAGACAGGTCCAACAGGTTTCGTAGGCAAAGCGAAGGCTTCATCCTGAGCATCGACCAAGACTCTTGTCAAAACGACTGCAGTGCGTTCAGGACGATGGCGATGTTTGAGAATGCTGTTCAATTGGAGAGAGAGTGTGTGCCCAATCATGCCTTGTGTGGCAGCGACCCATTCGTCCATTGCATGAGAAACCTCACCATCCATCGCCATCAATTCACCGACTTGCGGGCCGTTCCCATGCGTAAGTACAACCGACCAACCCGCCTCAAGCAGATCTACAACATCACTCATGACCTTGGCAAGAACCAAGGCATGTTCACCACCATCAGAAGAGCCAGGTGGTGCCAGAGCATTCCCTCCAACTGCGTAGACAACGATTTTGCTCACGTGGGCAGTTTGCTTGGGTCCTGTTTGATGCTTTCGCCGTTCTGTAGGAACAATACCCCCTTTCCATGATTGAACCAACTGGCCCGACTCCAAACATGATATGTGAGAACGTAAACGGGGTGACATGGCCAAAGACATCTGGATTGCTGATGTGCAAAACGGCGATTACGATGGACAAGAAGTGGAGCTTAAGGGTTGGATTAAGCGAACCCGTGGCTCCAATAAAATCCGCTTTGTTGTCTTGCGTGATTCAACAGGAACCATTCAATGCGTTGCAAAGCGAGATGTTGTTGGTGACGATGCATTTGAAGCGGTTGCATCTGCACTCATCGAATCCTCTCTCATCGTTCGTGGAACGGTCAACGTGGATGAACGAAGCGAAGGAGGACACGAACTCGTTGTCTCAGGAGTTGAAATCGTGGGTCCTGTCGACCCAGAACGTCCGTTCCCAATCACTGAATCTGCCATGAAAGCAGCAGATGGTGGCGAAACGGAATTCCTCCTCGACAATCGGCACCTCTACTTGCGAACCAGCCGAATGACAACGATGCTCAAGATGCGTTCCTCGGTGTTTGGAGCGATTCATTCCTATTTCCGTGATCTGGATTTTGTGGAATATCAAGCTCCGAACTTTGTTGCAGGAGCTGTTGAAGGTGGTTCGACGCTGTTTGAAGTCCCATACTTTGGTCGGAAGGCCTATTTGACCCAATCCTGGCAACTCTATGCAGAAGCAGCCATGCCTGCATTGGAACGCCTCTATACCATTGCACCATCGTTCCGTGCAGAAAAGTCACGCACACGACGTCACTTGACGGAATTCTGGCACGCTGAAATGGAAATTGCTTGGGCAACCAACGATGAAGTCATGAACCACGGCGAAGGCGTTGTACGCCACATTGCATCGACCTTGCTCGATGAGCGAAGCGAAGAATTGCAATCGCTCGGTCGTGA
>JBMYJV010000089.1:0-5158 GCA_049594755.1 Candidatus Poseidoniaceae archaeon | reverse complement strand
AGACCCAAGCTGCTTTGCTTGAAGCGATGGAAGAGAAGCAAGTCACCATCGAAGGTATTACCCACAAACTTCCTGCTCCGTTCGTTGTTTTGGCGACACAAAACCCGATCGAACAAGAAGGAACCTACCCGCTTCCTGAAGCGCAAATGGACCGTTTCCTCATGAAGATGAGCATGGGCTACCCAGACCGTGCTGAAGAGAAGGCCATTCTCGCTCGTCGAAAACTCCGTGGAAAGGACCAACACGATGTTGAACAAATCACCTCTCCAAAGAAGGTCGTTGCAATGCAAAAAGCACTCGAGACCGTTCACGTCGATCCAGCCATTCTTGCCTACATCGTTGAGATTGTTCAACGAACCCGTGAGGACCACCGTGTTGTCAACGGTGCTTCGCCTCGTGCCTCCCAGTCTCTGTTCAAGACAGGGCGTGCTGCCGCAGCCATCGCTGGCCGAAACTACGTCATTCCTGATGACATCAAGGGCATTGCTTTGCAAATCATCAGCCACCGTATCGTCATGAAGCCAGAAGCCAAGATTCGAGGAATCACCGGTATGCACATCGTTCGAAAGATTCTCTCGGAAGTTCCAGTCCCTGTGATTTCCTGAGTATGAACCTTGAATTCATGCCGAAGTTCAAAACAGGTGACACCTGTGGTTCAGTACGAGGCGGCCTGACATGACGATGAATCCTTACAAAATGGTCATCGCCGTTGCCAACCAGAAAGGTGGTTGTGCGAAGACCACGACAGCGGTCAATCTTGCTGCTGCACTTGCAAAGGGTTCACGAAAACAAGGAGTTCCTCCTGCAAAGGTCCTGCTTGTTGATCTCGACCCTCAAGGAAACTGTGCAACGTCGTTCGGTGTTGAAAAGAAAAACATTCGAAAGACAGCCTACGACGTTCTCGCCAACGATTCTGGTGAGCCCATGCCACTCATGGAAGAGTACCTATTGACGCCTCGCGAATTGAGCGATGCGATGCAGAAAGCCTACATTCTCCGTCAAGGCAAGAAGGCTCCTGCTAACCTCGAAATCAAGAATCTCTGGTTGCTTCCAAGCGACATTCACCTCTCTGGAGCTGAGATTGAATTGTCGCACAAGATTGGACGCGAGACACGACTTCGAGAAGGTCTTGAATCCATCATTGATGAATTCGATTACATCATCATCGATACGCCTCCATCCCTTGGATTGCTTTCCATCAATGCCATGTGTGCAGCGAACTGGGTCATGGTTCCTGTTCAAGCAGAATACTATGCGCTTGAAGGATTCAGTATGCTGATGAACTCGATCAAGATGATTCAGAAGCGTATCAATCGAAATCTGAAGATCTTCGGTGTTGCGATGACCATGGTCGATGCTCGATCAAAACTCAGTCGTCACGTTTGTACCGAAGTGTCTCGAAAGATTCCGAACAAGGTGTTCAACACGACCATTCGACGTTTGGTCAAGGTCGCTGAAGCACCGTGGAGCGGAGCACCAACCGTGCTGCTCAACGAACCACGGGCCAGTGGTGCTGGAGCAGGTTCGCTTGAATACTGGACCCTCGCCAAAGAATTCCACAATCGTGTCCAAGAGATGCGACGAGAGTTCGGTGTCAAAGAGCATCCAAAACTGCTCTCGAATCGTCGATAGGGTCTGAAAATCAACGCGCGTTGCTTTCTTTCGCGCGGTTGGGTTAAGTAGGGAAGGGAATCATTTGTTACTGGGATGCACAAATGACTGGAGAAGGAATGACCTCGGTAAGTGTAAGTTACGAAGTACGAAGACAATTGAATACCATGCGCACGGTCAGTGGCCACAAGAGCGTGAATACGCTGCTTGAGGATCTGATTCGAGCTCACAAGATGGCTCGAATGCGTGGCGAACTCGACACCTTGCAAGCACACTTGCAACGTGTTGCAGATGTCAACGTTGACCACCTTGTGAGCCGATTGAACATGGCTCCATTCGAGGTCTGAGGTGAACGATATGATGGCATGGCGCCCATCTGGCTATATGTTCACGACCAAACAACTCATTCGAGCCATGTTTGATGATTCAACCGATGAGGCCAAATTGCTCATTGCAGCAACAGCTGGTGAAGTCGAATTGTTTGCAGAAAACAGATCCTGGAATGCAGTTCTCTGGCTCATCATGAACGTTCTCAAAGAGGATGGAAGACCCATCTATACTGGGAATGAGCTCGGTGAACTTCGTTCAAGTCTACCGATTGTTTGGCGCTGATCACTCGTTGCCATACTTGGCAAGATACTCGTGACCGTACCATTTCCATTGGTCCATGGTCCACCCTTCTGGAAGACCTGAAGCAGGAAGCGGTGGTGCTTCTGCTGGTGCTTCTTGAACAGGTGCTGGAGCAGCTTCCTCAGCAGCAGGTTCTGGTTCTTCATCCATGGAAGCAATCGACTCAATCGATTCATCTTCAGAGAACATTTCCTCTGAGGATGTGGATTCATCCATCGATTCATCTTCAAATCCGGATTCTTCCTTTTGATTCATCTCCAGTGGTTTGACATCATCATCCCACAATGAATCGGATTCAACACCACCCATTGCAGAGGAGCCTGCTGTTCCTTCAAGTGCTTCATCCATAGCCGCTGAACTTGGCAACGCTCCACCATACTCTTTCTTGACCGTAGCAACCTTGCGTCGAGACATGATCATGCCAACGACGATGATAACAACCGTGAGTCCACCGAAGATGGCTCCTCCGTAGACGAGTGCATCGGTCATGGCTTCACTTTGATACCATGCTTTGTCCGATGTTGTCGACGTTGTATCGCTCGTATTCCAGGCGCTGAAGCTCATTGGTGTTTCATTTGAAGCGAGTGTGGTATCGAAATAATTAGCGTAAGCATTGTTCCGCCAACCCTGACAAACTTCCCTTACATCATCATAATTCAGTTTGCAATGATCGCGTTCCGTTGCAATACGTCCATCATCGTCATTGTAGTCAGTATTTGCACCTACTCCGTCACGGTCCAAGTCCAAGTATTCGTCGCCATCCCCGACCATGGTGTTTGACTCTGTAGCATCAACCCATCCGTCGCCATCAGAATCTATGCACCCATGCGAAGGAAGCTCGGTGTTTTGTTGAGGGTTTTCGGGATCGGGTAACCACCCACGCGTCGAATTACCAGCCTTGGTCGGGCACATGTCTGGAAGGTTTCCAAGCGCATTGTCGCCATACCCATCACCATCGCCATCGACCCATTGGGTTCCATCGGATGGTAGAGCATCGGCTCCTTGAGCAGCGGTCCAGTTCTCATCAGGATCGGAGTATCCGTCCAAATCACCGTCTGGACAACCATAGCGGTCTTCAGTTGAGAAGCCGTTGACGGTTGGACAGCCATCCGGTGTTGTTCCCGATGGGTTGTCTCCATAACCATCTCTGTCAGTGTCGGCCCATTGTGAAGCATCTTGAGGGTACGCATCGCCATCAGCACCATCGCTGTTGTCTCCGTATCCGTCACCATCTGAATCGATGGTTTGGTCACCGTTTGATGGGAACATGTCGGTGTTGTCACCAACGCCATCACCGTCTGAATCGATGGATTCATCGGCAGAATTTGGGAACTCATCCGTATTGTCACCAACACCGTCGCCATCGCTGTCCATCGTTTCGGTTGGATCGCCCGGGAACGCATCCAACGCATCCGTCACCCCGTCCCCATCGCTATCAATGTCGAAGAGATGGATTCGAGTCGAAGTAGAGAATCCAGAAACGATGTAGACCTCGCCATTTGATCCTTTCAGAGAACCAATGACCCTTCCACTCGTATCGTAGGTGTTTCCTTCTGTAAATGTCGTTGTGGATACCTCGACGATCTCACCGGATTGTGTACCGACATGGTAGGTTGCAAAGTCCATTTGCTTGATATAGACGATTTGTGCTGATGATGCGAGTGTCATCACTTCGTAGGTGTAGTCACTCAGATTGTAGCGATAGAAATCACCGCTTGCAGTGCCGACCAACAAGCGGCCGTCCGCATCCGTTGCGAGCACATTGACTGTTGATGTCATCTCGGTCAGTTCCTGAAGGAGTATGCCTGTGTTGGATGTAATCTTCACAAGCTTATCGTAACCTCCAGTGAGCACTTCACCAGTCGGTGTGATGAGCATGGTCGTCATTCCACCTGAATGTGGGCTGGTGAAAACACCTGATGGGACGCCTCCGGACCATTCTTCAGCTTGTCGTTGTCCAGCAAAATAACCAAGCCACATGTCACCATCGTTGTCCCAATCAACAGCGTTCACGGGGTTGGTTGTGTTGAGGTATTGCATAATGACCTGTTGTTGCATCTGAACGATGATGACACCGGAGTTGTGGGCGATGGCAACCAAGTTTTCACCATCATCGATGGTAGCCGATTTGGCTGTAACGTTGAGATCAAGTTCCCAAACAACCGAGTGTGTGCCTGCTTCGAAGTTGTTGACACTCAGCATACCATTGCCGGTCACTTTCAGGATTTTACCATCGTTCATCTGCTCCCAAGCAACGACTTTTTCGCTCACACTCTCGGTTTGGCCAGCATCAACAAGATTGGCTGATACAGGCACCATCGGAAGGAGAAGGTGTGTTAGAAGCAAGCACAGAACGATGCTGGCCGTGGTTCGCATAGCCTAGCGACCCCGTTCGGAATTATCAAACAGACGCATAGATGTCCAATCAAGATTCATCAGAGGACGGCTTCTCGCCCTTCTTTGAACTTGGAGGTGGTCCGCGTTGTTTCTTAGGAACCATTTGACGTATTGGAGTGATGGTTGCCGTCTTGACTTCTTTCGGTTGGGTTGACAGTGGCGTCAGGCGTTGTACCGGTCGAAGTGTTGCGGTTTCGGATGCCTCTTCTTCATCGGATTCCTTTGCAACGACATTCAGTGCTGTCAGTGTGCCTTGAACTGGCCGGAGTGTGGCGGTTTCTGTTTCAGCCTCGACAATGTCTTCGACAACCTCTTCCATGACCTCTTCAACTTCGGTCAGATCTCGCTTCGTGATTCGAGCCTCATCATCGCTGGTTCCGAATTGGCCATCATCGCCAGGTGTGATGCTGACTTCGACCGCGCCAACAGGAACGACGATCTCCTCTGCAGGGAGTTCTTGTGTTGGTTGAACGACTGGAACTTGGGTTGGTGGTTGAATTGGCATTCGCACCTGACGCTC